>JBOGFE010000341.1:0-8584 GCA_050741935.1 Acidimicrobiia bacterium
CGACTGAAGCGCCCCGCTCCCCCGCCCTACTTGCCGGATGCGCCGGGCGGCTTGCGGCCCGGCCCGGCCTGGGACGGCGCCTGCTCCGCCTTGCGCTCGGCGGCGGCCCGGCCCTGCTCCTTGCGCAGCTCCTGGACCGTGCGGTTGGCCTGGGCGGTCCTGGTCCGCTCCTGGGCCAGCTGCTCCTGGGTCGTCGCCACCAGCGCCTCCGCCGTGCGGGCTCGCTCCAGCGCACGATCCGCGGCCTTCCCGGATCGGGTCGCCCCCGCCTCGGCCACGGCCGCCCGGTCGGCGGCACCCACGGCCAGCGACTCGGCTTCGGCGGCCCGGGCCTCGGCCAGGGCGGCCCGTGCTTCGGCCTGGACGGCCCGCGTGTCGGCTTCGATGGCCCGGGCCTCGGCTTCGGCGGCGCGCTCCTCCGCCTGGCGCCGGGGGTCGACCGGGGCCTGATAGGGCCGGCGGCCGCGAGCCATGAACTTCGCCGGGGCGAGGGAGAGGGCGCGCGCCACCCGCAGGAGGACCGGGCCGGCCAGGCCGGCACCGTAGCCGTCCTCGAGGTCCTTCCAGATGGACTTGGGCACCCGGGCCCGCCGGGCGGCCTCGCTCTGGTCGAGGTCCAGCTCCTTGCGGCGCCGGCGGACGTAGTCGCCGAAGCCGGACCAGTCGGCTCCCGGGGCTGTGGGGGTGCCGTCCAGGGCGGTGCCGGGGGCGGTGGCCCGGCCGCAGCGCCCGAGGAAGGTCTCCGGCTTGAGGTTGAGCGTCCGGGCCACGGCGGCCAGGGCGGCGTCGCTCAGGTAGGCGCCGTAGTCGTCCTCCAGGCGCTCCCAGGTCCGCTTGGTGAGTGCCGACCGGCGGGCGGCGTCGCGCTGGTCGAGGTTCAGGTCCTTGCGGCGCCGGCGGATGGCATCGGCGATCTGGGCCCAGTCGGCCGCGAGGGTGATCTCTCGGATGGGATTGGCAACGGACACGGCAGGCCGTCCTTTCCTGCGGAAGCCATGACTCGAAGCCGAATCTTACGCAGTGCGTAGCGATGGGGTCGAACCGGGGACGGACTCCGCGCCCGCCCCTCAGCGGCCGCGAGCGAGGGTGCGCTCGATGTGGCGGCGCAGGTCGCGGGTGAGGGCGGTCTCCAACTTGCGGGACACCATGCGCTCGATCCGGGCCGCCTTGGGCTTGGCCAGGGTCATGAGGACCCGGAAGCCCATGCGGCTGCCGCCTCGGGCCGCCTCGAACCGGAAGGACCCGGTGAGCGAGGAGAGCTTGCGGGCCTCGACCAGGCGAAAGGTGATCTCGTTGGTCCCCGGGTCGCAGAAGAAGTCGACGGTGGCGTCGAACTCCTTGCCGAACAGGTCGGCCACCAGGTTGGCCCGGCTGGCCCGGCCATCGCGGTCCCGGTCCAGGATCGTCACCCGCTCCAGGTCCCGGGCCCAGGAGGTCCAGGTCTCGATGTCGGCCGTCCCGGTGAAGGCGACCTCGGGCGGAGCATCGATCTGGACGTCGCCCACACACTGGATCGCCATGTACCCCTCCCCTGCCCCGGCCAGGCTACCAACGGGGTCGGAAGGTCAGGCGGCCGCAGCTCAAACCGGCAACGCCCAGCCCGGGTCGTGACCGGGCCGGGCGAGCCGGTCCCTCAGGGGAGGCCCAAACACCCCACCGGAACCGGAGGCTCCGGCGGGGACCCCGCGAAGGCGGTCAGGCCTTCTTGACCAGCGCCACCTGCATGTCGGCGAGCTGGTTGACCTTCTCGGTCAGGGCGGCCAGCGAGGCCTGCAGGCTCTGCACGGAGGCGACATCAACCTCGTCGTCCTCGTCGTCGACGACGTCGGTGACGGCGTCCTTCATGTTCTCCTCGAGTTCCTTGGTCCGGTCGAGGATGTCGTCGACGAAGTCCTTGGTGTCATCGACGATGTCCTCCAGGAACCGGGTGAAGGTGTTCTTGCGCTTGGACATGATGTGCCTCCCTTTCCGGGTGTCGTGCACCCGCCTGATCAGTTGACTACGCATCGCGTAACGAGTACTATTTACACGATGCGTAAAGCGAAGTCAACCGGGTAGATTCGAAAGAATCCAGAACCGAGGAGCGGGAGATGGGCAAGCGGAAGCGTGGGGGCGGCAACCCACTGACCAAGGGTCTGGGCCACGTGCTGGACAAGGCCGGCGGCCAGATGACCGACGGGATCATCGAGGTCGCCTCCGCCGGCGGCGGCAGCAAGAAGTCCTCCGGCTCCTCCGAGCGGCACACCGACTGGGCCACCCGGGCCCCGGCACCCACCCGCCAGCGCCGCTCCCGCTGATCCCGTCCGCGAAAGGGGGCCAACCGGAGGGGGTGTCCTTGACGCGACTCCTACGCGCGGTGTAATCCTGGGGCAGGCGGGTAGACGGAGTCTTCCGACGACAGGAGACCTGCAGTGGCCAGTTCCAAGGGGAAACGGCGGCGGAACAGTCTCACGAGGTTGGTGGAAGACGTCTTCGACGACGCCAAGGACCTCGTCGATGACGTCCTCGACCGGACCAAGGACGTCGAGACCGACGCCCGCAAGACGGTCCGCCGGGCCATCGACGATGACGGCGACGACCGGGACGGACGGGACGACAAGACGGCGCAGGAGATCGACAGCCTGAAGTCGGCCCTCGACGACCTGACGGCCAAGGTGAACCGCCTGGCCGAACTCCAGATCGAAGCGGCCCGGCTCCAGGCCGAGTCGGCCCAGACCCAGTCCGAGTCCGCCCGCAAGTCAGCCTCCTAGGCCGTGGCCGACACCCCGGTGGGCCCTGGGGTCCGCCTCATCAAGCGCTACGCCAACCGCAAGCTCTACGACACCGGCAGCGGCGAGCTCACCTCCCTGCGCCGCATCGAGGAGCTGGTCCGCGACGGCGTGGACATCCGCGTCGTCGACCACGACACGGGCGAGGACATGACCGGCGAGGTGCTGGTCGGCATCCTGGGCAACTCGGTGGGCGACCGGCCCGGCGAGGGCGACATCCCCCTGCTCACGTCGCTCATCCGGGCGCCGGGCGATCTCCTGGCCGCCATGTTCAAGGACAACCAGCGCACCGAGGAGCTGCGATCCATGGGCGAGCGGGTCCGCCTGCTGTCAGCCACCATCGACGCGCTGCTCGGCCAGATGGAGCCCGGCGCGGCCGCAGGCGACGAGGCGCCGGCGCCGGCCCCCAAGAAGGCGTCGGCGGCGAAGAAGCCCGCCGCCAAACGACCCTCCCCCGCCCGGGCCCCGACCCGCCGGCGGTAAAGGAGTCCCATGGAGATCGACATCGAGCGTCAGGAGCGCATCACCGCTCCCCTCCTGCTCGTGTGGGACGAGATCGACTCCCTGGAGCAGATCCTGGCCAAGTCCCCCCAGGCCTTCAGCTACGACATGGTCCCGGGCGGGGGGCGGGCCACCATCAGGGCCAACCTGGCCTGGGGCCCGCTCAAGTGGAGCGTGGAGGGCGAGACCGTCCTCGCCGACCTCGTTCCCCAGCACCGCATAACCTACGCGCTCGACGTGCCCAGCCTGGAGCTGCACTACGAGGCCACCATCGAGGTGGACCCCGTGGGGGACGGCGAGACCAAGCTCGACTACCGCGGCCACCTGGAGGCCCGGGGCCGGATGGCCAACCGCATGCGGGGCATGTTCAGCCAGATCCTCGAGGAGCATGGCACCGGCATCGTCCGCAAGGTCAAGGTCAAGGCCGAGCAACGGCGCCTGGCCCAGGAGAGGCTGCTCAAATGACGGACAACGGGAGCCCCGTGGCCCTCGTGACGAGCGGGACCTTCGGTCTCGGCGCCGAGATCACCGCCGCCCTCGACGGCGCCGGGGTCCGGGTGGCCGTTGGGGTTCGGCCCCAGATCGGCGGCCCGGGCAAGAGCCCGCCGGCGGCGGTCAGCACCCACCACGGGCTTCTCACCTCTCCGGCCGACTGCGAGCGGGTGGTGGCCGAGGTGGTGGACCAGCACGGCCGCCTCGACATCCTCGTGAACGCGGCTGTTCGCCGGGGCCTGTCCACGGACTGCTTCCTCGAGCGCTGCGATCCCAGCGACTGGGAGAACGTTCTGGCCGCCTCGCTGTCCGGGCCCTTCTACCTGATCCGCGCCGCCCTCCCCCACATGCTGTCCCAGGGCTACGGGCGCATCGTCACCGTCGTCCCCATCGACGGCGGCCCCGGCTCGGTCGGCCAGGCGCCCGCCGGCGTCGCCTCCGCCGGCGTGGTGGCCCTCACCAAGCGGCTGGCCCGGGAGGTGGCCGACCGGGGCGTCACCGTCAACAGCGTCGTCGCCGGCCTGGTGGGCGCCGACTGGCTGACTGACGACATGCCCCCCGAGCTGGCCCAGCAGCTGAAGACCACCGTCCCGGCCGGCCGCCTGGCCGACCCGGCCGAGGTGGCGGGCGTGGTCGCCTTCCTGTGCTCTCCGCAGGCCGGCTACGTCACCGGACAGGTCGTCGCCGCCGACGGCGGCGTCGGCACCTGAGACTGAGAGGTCCTGAGCCTCAGGCGGCCCGGGAGCCGCCGGCCAGGCGCACGGTGCGCAGGATGCGCAGCATGCGGCCGGCGAAGGCGTCGAGGCTGAAGTCCTCGGGGGCCTGGGCCCGGTAGATGCGCTTGGCCAGCTCGATCACGCCGACTGGTATGCGCCGGCCCCGGATGAGGGGGTAGAAGCGGCGGTAGCCCTCGGCCAGGTGCTCCCACACCCGGTCCTCGTCGCCGGGCAGCACGTACTTGGAGACGTCGAGGACCTTGCCCCGGCCGTCCTGGACGACGACGTTCTTCAGGTGGATGTCCTTGGGATGCAGGCCCACGGCCCGGGCGTAACCCCGGGCGGCCTCCACGTCCTCCAGCACCACCGGGTCGACGACGAGGCCGTCGACCAGGCACTCGTAAAGGGTGGGGCCGGGCTCGTAGGTGAGCACCAGGAAGAACTCGCCCCGCCCCACGCAGCTGGTGAAGAGCGGGGAGCCGGCCAGGCGCTGGTAGGCGGCGTACTCGTCGGCGACCAGCGCCTCGGTCTCGGGGGTGAAGATCTTGAACACGTGGCCCGGCAGCGCCGGGTGCTGGACCACGACCGCATCGGTGCCGTAACCGACGAGGCGCAGCACCGGGGGCAGGTACTCGATCACCACCGGCTGGTTGCTGGCCCGGGAGTGGACCCGGACCCGGCGCAGGGAGGCTTCGATGAGCTCCGCCGTGGCCGGGAGGGGCTGTCCGGGCTGCCCGGCCCAGGCGCTGTCCCTGGGCCGGGCGACGGGCGGGAAGGTGGCGATGCTCACGGGAGGCTCGGGGTGGCTACTTGGCCGCGGCGAGCTGCAGCTCGGCCAGCTGGTTGACCTTGGCGGTGAGGTCGGCGAGGGCGGTCTGGAGGCTGGCGACCTGGGCGTTGGAGCCCACGGACCCGTTGCTGGTGCTGTCATCGTCGTCCACGACGTCCTTGACGGCGTCGCGGGCGTCGGTCTCGAGGTCCTTGGCCCGGTCCAGGACGTCGTCGACGAAGTCCTTGGTGTCGTCGACCATGTCCTCGATCCAGCGGGTGAGGGTGTTCTTGCGCTTGGCCATGATGATCCCTTTCCGGGTTCGGGTGCTCGGCACCACTGCTCTCTGATTTACGCTACGCGTAAGTTACACGACGCGTAATCGAAGGTCAAGCGCGAAGGGAAGGAAATCCGCGATCCGGACTCAGGGGCGGCGGTGCCGGCGGTCGAGCCAGAGCCCGGCCAGGCCGGCGGCGACGGCCGCCTTGCGCCACTGCTTGGCCCGCGCGTCGGCCCGGTCCTCGTGGCGGGAGCGGAGGCTCATGTCCTCCCCCACCCGCAGGGTGGTGTCCCGGTTGGCCATGTCGGCCAGGATCGACCGGGCCTGGCCGGGGCCGGTGAAGGCCATGAGGAACGCCTGGGCGGCGGAGCGGGCCATGGCGTTCTTGCCCAGCATCTCCCGGGCCAGCTCCTGGGAGATCATCTTGAACTCGTCCTCGAACACGTCGGTGATGGACAGGTTGGGGGCGAGGTAGCGGATGGAGCCCTCGGCGTTGGCGAAGGACTTGCCCAGGATGGCCACCATCGGGCTGGTGGCGATGCCCCGCTTGGTGGAGAACTTGAGGATGCTGGTCAGCTGGACGCCGAAGTTGAACCGTTCCAGGGACTGGCCGGCGATGCCGGGGACGAAGCGGCCCATGTCGGAGATGAATCCGGCGATGTCGGCCCGCTTGGTGGCCCGGCCCATCTCGATCCAGGTCCGGGCCAGCGTGTGCCCGTCGTTCATGCCCATGCTGATGAGCACCACCGCCAGGGCCATCGACAGGTTGATGTCGACCTTGCCCACCATGCCCCAGTCGATGAGGTTGGCCTCTCCCTCGGGGGAGATGAACACGTTCCCGGGGTGAGGGTCGGCGTGGAACTTCCGGTCCACGAAGTAGCCCCAGAACATGAACGACAGCAGGTCCCGCCCGATGGCCTCTCGCTGCTCCTCGGGGTAGTCGTCCTTGTTCACGTCCCGGATCGACTCGCCCCGGGCCAGGCTCTGGACCAGTACCCGGGGGGTGGCGTAGAGGACGTCGGGGATGTTGAGGGTCTCGAAGTCCTCGACCCGGTCCCGGAAGTCGTCCATGTTCTCGGCCTCGACGGTGAAGTCGAGCTCGGGCCGCATGGAGGAGAAGACCACGTCGAGCATGGCCTCGAGGTCGAGCACGTCGTTCAGGTCGGGCATCCGCTTGGCCAGCTTGCGCACCACGCTGGCCAGCAGGGTCATGTCGTCGAGCATGGCCTGCTGGACGCCGGGCCGCTGGATCTTGACCACCGCCGGCCGGCCCGACTTGAGCACCACGTAGTACACCTGGGCCAGGGAGGCGCAGCCCAGCGGGTAGGTCCGGACCTCGGAGAAGTAGCGCTTCCAGTCCCGGCCGAGCTCGTCCTCGAGGACGGGCTCGAACTCGGTGAAGGGTGTGACCGAGACCTTGGCGTGGAGGTGCTCGAACTCGGCCATCATGTACTCGGGGCAGATGTCGGGCCGGGTGGAGAGCATCTGGCCGACCTTGATGTACAGGGGTCCCAGGTCCTCCAGCGACTGGCGGACGGCCCGGGCCCGCTGCTGCTGGCGGTCGGGGCGGTCCTCGCCGGACCCGGCCATCATCGGGCTGAGCCCGACGGTGCGGCCGATCTCGCCGGTCAGCAGCCCGCCGATGGTCCGCCCCACGAGACGGGCCCGGGCGACGTTCACCGATACCCGGCCCGCGGACGAAGGAGCACGTCAGCAAGAGTAATCCTGCAGGGCGCCCGCAAAGCGGCCTTCGGTCAGCTGCTACCGGACGGGCACAACCGTGGCCAGGTAGCCACATCAGTCCTCTTCGAGGAGGTGCCAGTCGTCGTGGCTTCGCTTCGGGCGGGGCGGTGGCTCGTCCCGGCCGTTGCCGTCCCGTTCTCGTTCGCGCCGGCGGGAGGAGCGTCGGGGCTCGTCGTCCCAGTCAACCCAGTCCCGGTCGCGGTCCCGGTCGTCCGTGCTCGCCAGCCGGGCCAACCGGGCCAGCTCGCCGGCGGCTCCCCCCAGTCCGCCCAGGCCGCTGGAGCCCCCGGTCAGCGCGCCCAGGGCGCCGAGGCCGGAGAGCGGGTTGGCGCCCAGGTTCGGGACCATCCCCTCGAGCAGGCCCGTCCCCATCACGTCCCGGAGAACCTCGTAGGTGCAGTCGGCGCCGGACTCCTCCCGACGGGCTTCGAACAGCCCCCCGTCGCGGATGTAGTCGCGCAGCTCGGTGGCCGAGATCCGACGCCGTTCGGACCGGTCGAGCAGTGACCCGTCGTGCCGGCGGACGATCCTCTTCCGGAACCGGCGGCGGGAGCCTCGCGGCGGATCTTCCATCACGAACCACCATGGCGGCGCGCCGTTCGGAGGTCAAGCCTGGGCATCCGCCCTCCGGTCAGAGCAGGGCGGCCAGCTCGAGGAGGAGCATGGCCACGGACTGGTTGATGCAGGACTGCGTCCGGACGTCGCCCGAGGGGGCTGCGCCGTGCTCGCAGGCGAAGATCCCGTCGTCCTCCAGGCGCAGGTCGCTGGAGCAGGTGATGGGGTGGTGCGGGTCGACGAGGTCCAGGGCGGGGGTACCCGCCGTGGAGGAGGAAAGCGTGGCCTGGAGGTTCACGGTGCCGCCCTGGCGGTGGATGAAGCTGAGCACGGGACGATCAGGCGGCCCGGCCGCCGGCGTGGGCTTCCCAGACGTCGAGGACGTCGCCCACGGGCACGAACACGTCGGTGCCGTTCGAGAACAGCCACAGGGTGGAGGTCGCGGCCCGGCCGGCGGAGACCAGCTGGCAGTCGTCGATGCGGGCGCCGTCGCGCAGCGCCACGCTCACCTGCTGGCCTTCGAGGACCTGGAGACTCGTTCTGGACATGACCGGCGCTCCTTTCGCATCGAGATTTACGCCATGCGTAATTTTTACACGTTGCGTAAGAAGAGGTCAAGGCCTTTATTCGTGGCGGAGCTCGTCGAGGTAGCCCGAGGCGCACAGCGGCTGGCCGGGCTGGCCGCAGTTCTGTCCCGGCTGGTTCCCCACCGGACGCACCCCGGGCTCCTGGCCGTGATGATGGAGCACAACAAGGCGCC
>JBOGFE010000342.1:0-5106 GCA_050741935.1 Acidimicrobiia bacterium
CGACCACCCCGGGCTGGCCGGGCTGGCCGGGGCGGCGGCCACCGCGGCGCGCCCGGTGGGCATCGCCGTCACCATCGGCCTGGTGGTGCGGGCCCTCGAGCTGCGGGGGGTCATCGGGGGCGGCCCGCCCGCCTTCCGGGGGGAGGGCGACGCGCTCGACCACCGCACCCCGCTGTTCCCGAGGAGCCTGGCCCCGAGCCGGCTGCGGTGGCGGGACGCCGGTGTCCTGTTGTCGCTGGGTGGCCTGGCCGCCTTCATGGCCCTGCTCTGGTACCGCTTCGACGACCCGCTGGCCTTCTCCAAGGTGTACTCGTCGGTGGGCTGGGCCCGGACCATCGACTTCGACACCGCCTTCAAGCGGCAGTTCTTCTGGCTGCTGCGGGTCGGCGGCCTGACCAACGCGGCCAACATGGCCCTCATGCTCCAGGGCTTCCTGACCGTGGTGATGCTGGCCCTCATCCCGGTCGTCGTCCGGCGCCTGGGCTGGGGCTACGGGCTCTACTCCCTGGTGGTGATCCTCATCCCCGTCGCCGGGTCGGCCGAGTTCCTGGGCGCGGGCCGCTACGCCATGGCCGCCTTTCCCTGCTTCGCCGCCGGCGGCCTGCTGCTGGCCCGCCGGCCCCGGCTCGGCGCCGCCTGGGCGCTGGCCTCGGTGGCCGGCCTGGCCGTCATGAGCTCGACCTTCGCCCGCTGGTACTTCTACGGGTGAGCGCCACCGCCCGCATCCCGCCGCCGGTGCGCCGGCTGCTCGGTGCCCTCCGGGATCGCCTGCCTCCGGTGCCGTCCTGGGGCCGCTCGGGCCGGTCGATCTGGGACCTGCCCGAGGACGAGTTCCTGCGCGCCGCCTACAACGTCCTGCTGCGCCGCGAGCCCGACGCCGGCGGTGCCGGCCACTTCAAGGCCGGCCTGGCCTCGGGCGAGCTCAGCCGGGAGGACGTCCTCGACCATCTGCGGTGGTCCAACGAGTTCGAGCACGGCGTGCCCGTCCGGGGCAGCCGGCTCAGCCACTCGCTGCACCTGAGCCGCTCGAAGTTCATCGCCGGCCTCCCCCCGGCGTCCGACATCCTCGACCTCGGCGGGTCGTCGTCCTACAGCGAGTGGGGCGCCCTGGTGGTCATGGGCTACCCCTATCCGTTCGCCTCGCTCACCATCGTCGACCTGCCCACCGGCGACCGCCACGAGATCTACCGGTACGACGAGGAGCCCACCGCCGTCGACAGCCCCAACGGTCCGGTGCGCTACGCCTACCACTCCATGACCGACCTGAGCCGCTATCCCGACGCCGGCTTCGACCTCGTCTACAGCGGCCAGACCATCGAGCACGTCACCGAGGCCGAGGCCGAGGGGGTCCTCACCCAGGTCCACCGCCTCCTGCGCCCCGGC
This sequence comes from Acidimicrobiia bacterium, assembly GCA_050741935.1. Classification (GTDB taxonomy): domain Bacteria; phylum Actinomycetota; class Acidimicrobiia; order IMCC26256; family BP-133; genus CAWBJP01. The sequence goes on from JBOGFE010000342.1 coordinate 1,384, forward strand.
GGCCACCTGGCCGTGGACACCCCCAACGGCCGCGCCTGCCGGGCCCAGCAGCGCGAGTTCATCGACCCCGACCACAAGGTCGAGTACACCCACGCCGAGATGGCGGCCAAGCTGGAGCGGGCCGGCTTCGTCATCCAGGAGGCGAAGGGCCTCAACTACGTGGGCCGGTCCCTGGCCACCGGTTTGTTCTCCGTCGAGGAGGCGGCCGGCAACCCCGGCCTCTACGCCGCCATCGAGGACTGCTACCTGCTCGCCTACCTGGCCCGGAAGCATGAAGTCGGCCCTTGACTTGAGCTACGCCGTGGACAGGAGCGTCGGCGACTTCACGGTCACGCTGTATGGCGGACCTCAGAGCGGACGCGGACGGCTGGTCATAGCCGCAGTCTTCCCTTGGTGAGGGCAAACAAGCGCGCTCACCGACCGACACATCGACCGACAGAACCGCTGCCGGGCGCCAGTCGGTGCGCTACCACGCCAGCCGCTGCCCTTCGTCCGGCCCCGACTCAGCGCAGGATGGTGTTCAGCGGCGGCTGGACCTGCTGGAGTTTAAAAGGCAGCGACTTGATCTTGTTGCCATCGATGAAGATGGCGATGCAGTAGGGGCCCGGGGCGGGGAACTTGACCCCATTGAGGTTGATGGCAAAGGGGACAACCTGCTCTTCCCCCGGGGCCAGGCCCGGTGGGCGGCCAATGTTGAACGGGCCGCCGATCCTCCGGATCAGACCGTCTTCGGTACTGACCCCCTCGGGCGCCGACCCGAGGGGGACGATCCCGCCGTCGGCGTCTTCGATGCTGACTTCAAGCGTGTGGCTCTGGTTGGTGGCGGTGTAGGGGACCTGGATGACCACGCCGACGCCGATCCGATCGTGCTGGGCAGGGAATTGAGCCGCGGTGATCGAGTTCCAGGCGCCCCCTTGGACCTGGAGTTTCATGTCACCAGACACCTGGACTGAATCCGCGAGGATGGCGTCCACGGCAATCACATCGGGCATTTGTCTTACCTCTTCTTCACAATGGTCATACCCGATGCTATCATGGTCCGACAAGGGGTCAAGAGGTGCATCCCGAAGATGCCGAAGCATGGGAGTGGGACGAGGGCAACGAGTCTGAACTGAGCGCCCACAACATCGTGGTCGCCGAGGTCTACGAGGTCTGGATGAACCGCCCGGTGTTCGCTCCGAACAGGAAGCATCGGGCTGGAGACTGGAAGATGTGCGGCTTGACCGACGGGGGGCGCAGGCTCACCATCGTTCTGAGGGTCGCCGCCGATCGACGTAGCGTCCGGCCCATCACAGGTTGGGACGCCACCGCTGGGGAGCGGGCCCGATACTTCTGAGGAGCGCACATGACCAACGACGCCGAGTACTACCAGCAGCACAAGGACGACCCTGACGAGTGGGGCGACCCGGAACCGGCACGGAAGCCCAGCCGGCGAATGGCGGCGATGATCTCGGCCCGTTTTACTCCCGAGGAGGAGGACATCGTCCGCGGTGAGGCCGCCCGCCGGGGTGAGTCGGTCTCTGCCCTCATTCGAGCGGCGACCCTGCGTGAATGCGGCCGGGCTGTTCCGGTCGTGATGCCGCTCGCGACGACAATGACGTTCGCCTGTTCGTGGGGCGTCCATCTGGTCCACGACCAGGCGGTTCTCAGCGGGGCGCCCGGAACCCGCTGAGTAGTCAAACCGCCGAAAATCTCAGGCGGGTCTCCCCCACGGGAATGGCCTAGCGACGCGTGCCAATGGCTGGGCAATCCCGCCCGGAAGTATCTACTCGAGGGGGATCGGGGCGTCGGGGCGGCTGACCCGCTTGAGCACGACGATGCCCTCGCGCTCCCACACCACCTCGAACCCCCAGGAGGGCAGGACGACGTCGATCACCTCGGCCGGGGGCTTGGGCATGACCCACTCCCCCTGCTGGTCGATGACGGCCCAGTCGACGTGGCGGCGGCGTTCGGCCGTGGGGATGGGGTCGGGCTTGATCTCGGTCCAGTACTCGAAGGGCATGGGGGCGTTGTAGACGAACTGGCGGTCGGAGAAGAGGTCGAGCAGGCCGTTGCCGACCGCCACCGCGTCGCCCCGGGGGATCATCTCGTGGGCCGCGAGGCGGGCCTGGTCGAGGGCGTCCCGGGTGCGCCACTGCCAGGGGTGGTGCAGCGGCGAATCCTTGGCGTACTGGACGAAGAAGAACGCGCCCGCCACCACCAGGGCGACTCCGAGGTGGCGGCGGGGCACCTTCTCCAGCTCGAGCCGGGCCACGGTCATGGCCGCGGCCATGAAGGCGAAGGCGGTGAAGGGCATCGTGTAGTGGAAGTCGATGGTGTGGGGCGGCCCGTAGTCGGTGGCCAGGAGGACGAACTCGAGGGGCAGGGCCGGCGCCAGGTAGGCGGGCGACAGGATCGGCAGGAAGAGCAGGGGCCCGAGCAGGGCGAGGAGCTTGGTCGTCGTCTCGGGGCCGAAGATGTCGGTCCAGACCCGCACCGGGTGGGTGAGCATGAACCCGAGGATCTCGCCCATGCTGTCGCCGTACTCGCCGAAGCGCACCGTCTGGGTGTAGGTGTCGTTGGCGAAGTGGGGGGAGAGGTACCCCATGGCGAAGACCAGGTAGGCGCCGCCGGCCACGAAGGTGACGGCCGCCGCCTTCCACCGGCCCTTGACCAGCAACAGGAAGGCCAGCGACACCCCGGCGATGGCCATGTCCTCCTTGGCGGTGAGGACGACGGCGAAGGCGGCGGCGTACCGCCACCACTCCCCCCGCAGGCCGTGGTAGGTGGCGGCGAGCAGGGCGGGGAAGGCCAGCGCCTCGGGGTGGAAGCCGGCCAGGGCGGTGTTGTGCAGCGCCGGGTAGGCGGCCAGGGCGGCCACCAGCGCCGCCGCCGGCCACCGGGACAGGCCGGCGTGGTCCCGGGCGAAGCGGTACAGGTAGACGCCGCCCAGACCGATGGCGGCGGCCTGGAGGCCGAGCAGCCCGGCGCCGGCGGGCACGAACCGCAGCAACCAGGCCACCGGGAACATGATGGGCGAGGCGTGGTCACCCAGCAGGTACAGGCCCCGGGGAGAGATGAACAGCGGATGGCCGTGGTTGACCAGCCACACGGCCTGCTTGAAGTAGGCCCGGTCGTAGCCGGGTTCGAGGGTGTAGGACCGCAGCCAGGTGATGGTGAAGAACCCGGCGAAGAGCACCACGAAGGCGATGGCCGGGATGAGCCGGTCGGCGTGGCGGTCCCAGAAGGCGACGGCGGCGTGACGCTCGGGGACCACCTCGACGCTGAGGTCGTCGGCGGCGCCGGTGGGGGCGCTGGTGGGGGCGACCGGCTGGCTTTCGATCACCGGGCGGCCAGCACCGCGGAGCCCGAGTTCGAGATGGCGGCCTCGATCCGGGCGCAGGCCTCCGGGTCGGCTCCCTTGGAGAAGACGTAGAACGACCTCCGGGCCGGGCTGGCCCGCTCGAGGTAGGCGTCGTAGCGGTCGTGCAGCGCCCGTTCGATACCCACCTCCCGGCGCAGGCCCCGATCCTCGAAGCGCCGCACCCACCAGTCGGTGTGGGCCCAGATCAGGTGCCCGTTCATGGGGTAGCCCAGCTCGTCGGTGTGCAACGTGGCGAAGGGCCGTCCGGCGTCGTGATCGGCCCACCACTCCGAGATGTAGACGGGGAACACCTCGCCGAAGACGGGGTCGTCGCCGAAGGCGGGGATGTTGCCGAACACGAAGCCGCCCGGGCCCAGGTG
>JBOGFE010000343.1:0-6656 GCA_050741935.1 Acidimicrobiia bacterium
GCCATCCCCATGCCCGGCACCAGCCTGCTCACGGCCAAGGACATCGCCTACCGCATCGAGCGGGCCGGGGCGGTGGCCGCCGTCACCGACTCCGACGCCGCCGCCAAGGTCGACGCCGCCGGCGACCTCCCCTCGCTGCGCCGGCGGATCGTCGTGGGCGAGGCCCCGAGCGACGGCTGGACCCCGCTGCCGGCGCTGCTCGAGCCCGCTTCCACCGATCCCACCCCGGCCGACCCCACCGCCGCCGCCGACCCGATGCTCCTCTACTTCACCAGCGGGACGGTGTCGTATCCGAAGATGGTCATGCACACCCAGGCCAGCTACGGCATCGGCCACACCATCACGGCCCGCTACTGGCAGGACCTGAAGGAGGGCGACGTCCACTGGACCGTCTCCGACATGGGCTGGGCCAAGGCGGCGTGGGGGAAGCTCTTCGGCCAGTGGACCCAGGGCGCCACCGTGGTGCTCATGAACATGGGCAAGCCCGACGCCGACCTGATCCTCGACACCATCGCCCGCAACGGGGTCACCACCTTCTGCGCTCCCCCCACCCTCTACCGCCTGCTGGTCCAGGCCGACCTCAAGACCCACGACCTGTCCGGCCTGCGCCACTGCCTGTCGGCCGGCGAGCCGCTCAACCCCGAGGTCATCCGCATCTGGGAGGAGGGCACCGGCGGCCTCACCATCTACGACGGCTACGGCCAGACGGAGACCGTCAACCTGGTGGCGAACTACCGCTGCGTACCGGTCCGCCCCGGCTCCATGGGCAAGCCGACCCCGGGCTTCGACGTCCAGGTCATCGACGACTCCGGCCAGCCGGTGGACGCCGGCGACGAGGGTCACATCGCCGTGCGGGTGGCCCCTCCCTTCTCGGGGGACAGCCCCGAGCCCCCGGGACGGCCGGTGGGCATGTTCAGCGGCTACTACCAGGACGAGGACGCCACGACCGCCGCCTTCCAGGGCGGCTGGTACCTGACCGGCGACAAGGCCCGGCGGGACGAGGACGGCTACTTCTGGTTCGAGGGACGCTCCGACGACGTCATCACCTCGTCGGCCTACCGGATCGGTCCCTTCGAGGTGGAGAGCGCCCTGATCGAGCACCCGGCGGTGGCCGAGGCGGCGGTCGTGGGCAAGGACGACCCCGACCGGACCCAGCTGGTGTGCGCCTTCGTCATCTGCGCCCCCGGCCACGAAGGCTCACCGGAGCTGGCCAGGGAGCTCCAGGACCACGTGAAGCAGTCCACCGCGCCCTACAAGTACCCCCGGCTCGTCTATTTCGTCGACGAGCTGCCCAAGACCGTGAGCGGCAAGATCCGCCGCACCGAGCTGCGGGACCGGCTCCGGGAGGGCGACGTCCCCGGCTGAGGTCAAGCCGGCGACAGGAAGAAATTGGCGTGAGAAACCGGGAAGAATCGGGCAACCGGCGCGGTTCGAACCCCGGAGGACGGTCGGTAACATCTAGTGCGAAATCGCCCCAAAGTGGGATACTTTGGAGCAAGCGTCGCACTCTCCGTCGCCGGGCACCACGTTGAGTGTCTTCGCGATCGTGGCCACAGGAGGACTTCGCAGGTATGCAGAGCTTGGGGGGTGGCGCCGGTGGGAGAGGGCGCCTGAGCCGTTCACAACTGCTTCTCGGTGTTCCCGTCGCGTTCGGCGTCGCCGCTTTCCTCTCCGCCCTCTCGGCGGATCATGGGGTCGACCCGGCTCCGACGAGCTCGGTGGCGGCGCCCGCGGGCGCTCCGACCGACGCCGCCACCACACCGGGCGCTCCGGGCACGGCGGACGCAGCCTCAGCGGCTCCGGTGGCCGCCGGCGACGCGGCACCGGGGACGACCGATCCGGCGACGGCGACCCCGGCGGCGGGTCCCGCCAGCCCCGCTCTGGCCGACACCACGCTGCCGGCCAACCCCGCTCTCCGGTCGCTCGAGGCCCGGGTCGCCTACAGCCGGACGCAGGCGGAACAGGCGCTGCAGCAGCTGGCCCGGATGACCGGGATCGCCGGGGTGCCGGTCGAAGGGGGCGCCGGACACGCCGGCGGGACCAACCCCGAGCTCACCCCCGACCGGCGGCCCCTGGCCCGGCCCGCCGCCGAAGAGGGGGGTCCGGTCTTCACCCCCGACCCCACCAACCCCGTCTGGGACGAGTTCGTCGGCCCGTTCCGGGAGAACCTCTCCGATCCGGACGTGTCCGGCCAGCAGCCTCCCGCCTACTCCGAGGAGGAGCGCAAGCAGCTGCTCGTCGAAGGCAAGGAGCTGTTCTTCTCCACCACCGCCTTCGGGCAGCGGCCCAGCCAGGGCCCCCTCGTGGCCGGCGAGTTCCTCTCCTGCGCCACCTGCCACTCCGGGCAGGGCTTCACCGACGGCCGCACCCACCTGATCGGCCCCGTCCGGGAGCGGGAGTTCGGGCACCGCCAGTCGCCCGGCCTGTTCGGCCTGGCCCACACCGAGCCCTTCGGCTGGGACGGCCGGAACCCCCTCCTCCAGAACCAGGCCCGGGGCGCCATCGTCTCCCCCCTGGAGATGCACGCCTCCCGGGAGCCGACCCGGCGGGAGCTCGACGCCCTGGTCGAGTTCCAGAGGTCGCTCCAGGTGCCGTCGGCCGTCCCCGGCCGGGACTACGACCCGGCGATGGCAGCCCGGGGCGAGAAGCTGTTCAAGACACCACGCGACAACGTCGACCCGAGCGGCGAGTTCGCCCAGGGCGAGAAGATCGCCTGCGCCACCTGCCACGCCGGGGACTTCTTCACCGACGGCAAGGCGCACCGGATCGCCCTTCCCACCTTCTTCACCGGCGACGTCCTCCTCGACCCGGGCGAGATCGACAAGGAAGGGAACATCCGCGGGTTCCACACCCCGTCGCTGCTGGGCGTGCGCTTCGGGGCCCCGTTCTTCCACGACGGCATCGCCGGGGACCCCACCGCGCCGAGCAACCTCCTGGGCGGTGGCCTCGGGGTCGGCGCCCTGGAAGGCGACATCGGAGCCAGCGGCCCGGCGGCGGCCAGGCGGGCGCTCCTGAACAACGTGCTGCCCTTCTACAACAGCATCCGGTTCAACTTCGGGTTCACCCAGCCGGAGCTCGGCGACCTGGCCGAGTTCCTGCTCTCGCTCTGACACAGGTTTTACGCGGCGCGACGGGGGAGGAGGGGAGGCCTCCCCCGTCAGCGCGTTCGGACGCCATTGTGTTTTCCCGGCCAGAATGAAGTGGTGAGCGTCGTGCGCCAATCCCTGCTGGTGGCAGGCAAGGACCTGCGGATCGAGGCCCGCTCGCGGGTGGCGCTCAACCAGGTGGTGCCCTTCGGCGTCATCGTGCTGGTGCTCTTCGCCTTCGCCCTCGACCCCGACCGGGGTCTGCTGCCCCGGGTGGCGCCGGGGTTGTTCTGGGTGGCCGTCCTCCTGGCCGGCCTGCTCGCCACCGCCCGCTCCTTCACGGTGGAGAACGACAACGGCGTGCGCGACGCCCTGCGCCTCTCCGGCCTCGACGGCGCCGCCCTGTTCTGCGGCAAGGCCCTGGCCGTCGCCGCCCAGCTCCTCATCCTGGAGGTCATCCTCGGCGCCGGCGTCGTGGTCCTCTACGACCTCGAACCCCATCATCCGCTGGTGCTCGGCGTGACCGCCCTCACCGCCACCGCCGGCCTGGCCGCCGCCGGCACGGTCTACGGCGCGCTGGCCGCCGGGCTGCGGGTGCGGGAGACGCTCTTCCCCCTGCTCGTCCTGCCCGTGGTCGCCCCGGTCATGCTGGGCGGCACCCGGGCGTTCGAGGCCGCCCTCGAGGGCGCCCCTGGAGAAGCCTGGCCCTGGGTACAGCTCCTGGGAGTGTTCGCCGTCATCTACATCACCATGGGCTGGCTGGCCTTCGGCGCCCTCCTGGAGGAGTCATGAGCCGCCGGCTGACGGCCGTCCTCGGGGTGCTGACCGCCGCCACCCTGGCCCTCCTGGTTCTCTTCGGGCTCTTCGTCTCCCCCGCGGACGCCCTCCAGGGCGACGCCGTGCGCCTCTTCTACCTCCACGTCCCCGCCGCCTGGACGGCCTACCTGGCCTTCGGGGTCACCACCCTGGCGTCGGTGCTCTATCTCTGGCGGCGGACCCGGTCGCCGGCCTGGGACACGCTGGCCGGGGCCTCGGCCGAGCTCGGCGTCCTCTTCACCGGCCTCACCCTGGTGCTGGGCTCGCTCTGGGGGCGGCCCGTGTGGGGGGTGTGGTGGGCGTGGGACGCCCGCATCGTCTCCACCGCCGTGCTCTTCTTCCTCTACCTGGGCTACCTGGCCCTGCGCCAGGTGGCGGCCGACCCCGCCGTGCGGGCCAAGCGGTGCGCCATCGCCGCCCTGGCCGCCTTCGTGGACGTGCCCGTCGTGCACTTCTCGGTGGAGTGGTGGCGCACGCTCCACCAGCAGGCCACCGTCTTCAACCCCGAGCTCAACCCGACCATCGAGGGCTCGATGGCCAGCGCCCTCCTCGTCGGGGTCCTCGCCTTCACCCTGACGTACCTCTACCTGCTCGAGCGCCGGTACCGCCTGGCCATGCTGGAGGAGGGCCTGGAGGAGCGGGCGCTGCAGGCCGCCATCGCCGAGCGCCGGTCCGAGGCCGATGACGCCGGTGACGACACCGTCCCCGTGGGCAGCGAGCGGTGACCGACGCCGGCTACGTGCTCGCCGGCTGGGCCGTCACCGGGGCCGCCCTCGGCGGCTACCTGGCCCGGGTGTGGGTCCGGACCCGGCGGGCCCGGCAGCTGCTCGGCGACACGCCAGTGTCGCCGGGAGGCGGGGCTGGGGTCCCCGCCGACGCAGCGATGAGCCGCCAGGCGAAGAGCCATGGGCACAGCCCCGAGGAGGCCGACGGGTGGAGGTGACCCCCGGGGTCCCCGAAGGCACCGGGACCCGGGGTGCCGCAGGCCCGCCCCGGCGCAAGCCCCGGCTGCGCTACCTGGTGGCCGGAGGGATCTGCCTGGCCGCCATCGCCTATCTGGTCTTCGGGTTGTCCGAGAACGTCGTCTACTTCCGCACCGTCTCGGAGGCGAACGCCCAGAAGGCCGCCGACGGTGACGACGCCCGGTTCCGGTTGATGGGCGAGGTGGTGGCCGGCTCCCAGATCCGAACCACGCAGGGGGTCGCCTTCAAGGTCACGGACGGGAACGAGGTGGCGAGCGTGTTCCACCAGGGCGACCCGCCGGAGCTCTTCGGTGACGGGGTGCCGGTGGTGTGCGAAGGCCGCTGGCAGGGCGACGAGTTCGCCTCCGACCGGATCATGATCAGGCACGGGTCGGAGTACAAGCCGCCCGACGTGGAGACGCCCCCGGGGTCGTGAGAGCGGCTCTCGGGTTCGCCGGCGTCGCCCTCGGGTTCTCCGCCGCCGTCATCGGGGTGGCGGTCCTCGGCGTCGGCCTGCGCCGCCACGACGCCCGCCTGCTGGCCTCGGGCCGGCGCTTCGTCCTCATGGTCCTGGGCGGGGGTGTGGTGGCGGCCGGGGCCATGGAGTGGGCGCTGCTCAGCCACGACTTCTCCATCCGCTACGTGGCCGAGAACCACTCCCGGGCCACGCCGCTGCTCTACACGGTGGCGTCGCTGTGGGGGGCGCTGGAAGGCTCCATCCTGCTGTGGGCGCTGGTGCTGGGCGGATACCTGACGATCGTGACCCGGCGGTTCCGGGCCCGGGCCGCCGACCCGCTCGTGGCCTGGGCCACCCTGACCGGCCTGGTGGTGGCCGCCTTCTTCTTCGGGCTCATGCTGGGCCCCGCCAACCCCTTCGAGACGCTGGCGGGGGTGATCCCGGCCGACGGGCGCGGTCCCAACCCGCTGCTCCAGAACCACCCGCTGATGGCCATCCACCCGCCCATGCTCTACCTGGGCTACGTCGGGTTCACCGTGCCCTTCTCCTTCGCCGTGGCCGCGCTGGTGACCGGGAGGGTCGGGGAGGGCTGGCTGGTGGAGACCCGCCGGGCCACGCTGGTGGCCTGGGGGTTCCTGTCCGCCGGCATCGTGCTCGGCGCCTGGTGGAGCTACGAGGTGCTGGGCTGGGGCGGGTACTGGGCCTGGGACCCGGTGGAGAACGCCTCCTTCATCCCCTGGCTGACGGCCACCGCCTATCTCCACTCCGTGGTGGTCCAGGAACGGCGGGGGATGCTGCGGGTGTGGAACCTGTCGCTCATCCTGGCCACCTTCTGCCTCACCATCCTGGGGACGTTCCTGACCCGCTCGGGGGTCATCAACTCGGTGCACTCCTTCACACAGTCGGCCATCGGGCCGCTCCTGCTCGGGTTCCTGGGTGTGGCCGCGGCCACCGGCGTGGGCCTCATCGCCTGGCGGGGCGACCGGCTGCGCACCCCGGGGCGGATCGATTCGCCGGTGTCGCGCGAAGGCGCCTTCCTGGCCAACAACCTCCTCTTCGCCGGCTTCGCCTTCGTGGTCCTGCTCGGCACCGTGTTCCCCCTCCTGGTGGAGGCGGTCGACAACCGCCAGCTGTCGGTGGGCGAGCCCTACTTCGACCAGATGACCCTGCCCATCGGCCTCGCCCTCCTGTTCCTCATGGCGGTGGCGCCGGCCCTGCCGTGGCGGGCCGCCTCGGGGGAGGTCCTGCGCAGCCGCCTGGCCGGGCCGGCCTGGGCCGGGGCCCTGACCATGGCCGGCGCCGTGGCCCTGGGCGCCCGGGGGGTGGCCCAGCTGG
>JBOGFE010000344.1:0-4837 GCA_050741935.1 Acidimicrobiia bacterium
CCCTATACTGAGGGGTTCACGGAGGGATGACCGAGAGGCCGAAGGTGATCGCCTGCTAAGCGATTAGGGGCCGTAAACGCTCCTCGAGGGTTCAAATCCCTCTCCCTCCGCCAGTTCTGACGACACCGCCCGGCCCCGCGGGGGAGAGGGGCCGGGCAGTGTCGCCTACAGCCCCGCGACGAGCGTGGCCAGCGTCTCCTCCGCCCTGGGGGTGGGGGTAGGGCGGACGAGTACGGGCCGCTCGGTGCCGAGGATGTCCTCGATGCGCTCCAGTTCGGCGACGGCTTCAGCCGGGGAGAGGTTCCGCAGGGCGCAGTACCGCTCGAGAGCCGCCGGGACGACATGGCGCAGCATCGGGACCTCCTGGCCGTGGGGCGCTGTGTACTGAACGGCCGGATTGGCCCGTTATGACGGCCCTTGATCTGCTCTTAACTGAACAAATTGCCCTGGGAGGCGAACTCGGTCGGATCGACGATCCACACGTCGTCGCCGAGCCGGTCCTCCAGGTTGCGCACCAGCTTGCCCAGGGCGGGATCCCGGCCGTCCCACACCACGAGGGCTTCGTCGACCTGCCGGGTGAGCCACCCGTCGCGCCGGGCCAGGGCGCCCGCCACCTTGGGCTTGGAGTCGGGTACGGCCCGCTCCAGGAGGATGCGCCGGGATGCCCGGTCGAGCAGCTGGGCGTAGCGGTCCCGGCTGGCCCGGGGCCAGATGGCGTCGGGCTCGGGGAAGGGCTGGATGGCCACCAGGGGCACGCCGGCGTCGAGAGCGGCTTCGGCGCCCAGCGTCTCCGCCCCGAGGGCCAGGCCGCTCACCACGGCCAGGTCGGGATGCAGCTGGCGCTTGGCGGTGAGGATCTCGGTGAGGCGGTCCTGGACGGCCTTGCCCGTGGGGTTCTCGCCGTAGCCGCCGAGTTCCGGGGGGCGGTGGCCGAACACGGCCAGCAGCCGTCCGCCTGGGAGACGGCGGTCACGGCCGGAGACGGCGGTGGCGGCGAGAGCGTCGGGTGGACCCAGGTCGGCGACGTCGGGGAGGTGCTCCCCGGAGCGGGCCTGCTGGGTGGTGGCCGCCTCGACCGCCAGGCGGTCGACCACGTCGTTCATGGGGTCGTCGCCGTGGCCCTTGACCCACACGAAGTCGAGGCGGGCGGGGTCGGCCCGGTACAGGGTGATGAGCGGCTCCCACAGGTCGCGGTTGGCCACCGGCTTGCGCTGGCTGCTCACCCAGCCCTTGGCCAGCCACTTCTCCCACCAGCGCTGTCGGAAGCAGTTGACCACGTAGGTGGAGTCGCTCCTGATCTCCAGCGGACCGTCGAAGGCCCGTACCGCCTCCAGCACGGCGGTGATCTCCATGCGCTGGTTGGTGGTGTGGGCCTCGGCGCCGGCCGCGTAGGACCCGCCCGGGGCCACGGCCCAGGCCCAGCCCCCCGGCCCCGGGTTCCCCGAGCAGGCCCCGTCGGTGTAGACGACCCGGCGCTGGTCGCTCAAGGGCGGGGGACCCGGTCTTCGCGCTCCGCCGCCCGCACGCCGTAGCCGACCACGATGCCCGGGGCCAGGACCAGGGAGCCCACCACCAGGCAGGCGGTGGCGATGGCGGCCACCGTGCCGGTGAAGGAGGTCACCACGCCGGCGACGACCACCACCAGGGCGAGCCCGAAGAGGGCGAAGCCGAGCTTGCGGCCGGTGGCGGCCAGGCGGCCGATCCGCGCTCGGCGGGCCCGCACGGGATCGGTGGCGGCGTCCACGTCCTCTGTGTAGCAGCCGCTGGTGCGGGGCGGCGCACGGTCAGAAGAGGGTGAGGTCGCCGGTGCCCATCCCCCGCAGGCGGTCGTAGTCGACCTCCACCCAGGTCAGGCCCCGGGCTTCGGCCAGGGTTCGGGCCTGGACGGCGACCTTCTGGGCGGCGAGGACACCGCGGATGGGGGCGAGGCGGCTGTCGCCGGTGAGGAACTCCAGGTAGCGACCGAGCTGCTCGACCCCGTCGACCTCGCCCCGGCGCTTGACCTCGATGGCCACCCAGCCGCCGTCCGGGTCCCGGCACAGCAGGTCGACGGGCCCGATGGGGGTGGCGTGCTCCCGCCGGATGAGGACCAGGCCGGGCTCCACCGCCTCGGGGTTGGCGGCCAGCAGCTCCTGGAGGTGGGCCTCCACACCGTCCTTGGTGAGGGCGGCGCGCTCCTCCAGGTCGACGGTCTCGTCGAGGACCACCTCCGAGAAGGTGACGGTGAGGCGCTCGCCCTTGCGGTTGGTGACCTCCCAGTGGTCGCCGTGGTCGACCAGGACGCAGGGGCAGGCCATCCAGTTGAGCGGCTTGTAGCCGCCGGCGTCGTCGTGGACGAGCACCGAGCCGTCGGCCTTCACCAGCAGCAGGCGCTTTGCTTCCGGCAGGTGGGCCGAGAGCCGCCCCTGGTAGTCCACGGCGCACGACGCCACGACGATCCGCATCGGACGGAAAGCTACCGCCCGCCAGGCCCGACCTACTCGCTGTCGTTGCGGCAGTAGGCGGCCACGTCGACGGCGTAGCGCTCGGGTTCCTCCCAGTGGAGGGCATGACCGGCGCCGGCGTAGACGGTGAGCCGGGCGTCGGGGATGGCCTCGAGCAGGGCGTCCTGGTCGGTCCGGGGGCAGAACGCGTCCTGGTCGCCCCAGAGGATCAGGGTGGGAACGGCGATCGACGCCAGCCGGTCGGCATGGTCGATCTCGAGCAGGCCCTCGAAGGCGTCGCGCCACACCCGGGCGGGCACCTTGAGGCTCTCCCCGACCACCATGTCGAGGAAGGCGGCCGGGACGGGCTGGGCCAGGGTGCTCTCCTGGAACTCGACGGCCACCGACCGGTCGATCGGGTCGTCGAGGGTGGAGACGACCGTGTCCCAGTACTCGGTGAGGACCGCGTTGGGGGCGAAGGTCAGGAAGGCGCCGGCGAGGACGAGCCCCGCCGTACGGTCCGGATGGTCGAGGGCGAACCGCTGGGCCACGTGGCTGCCCATGGAATGGCCGGCGATCACCGCCCGGTCGATGCCGAGCTGGTCCAGGACCCCGGCGACGTCGCCGGCGAAGTCGGGCGGGCGATAGCCGCCGGCCGGCCGGCCCGAGTTGCCGTGGCCCCGCTGCGACACGGCGATGGCACGGATCGAGTGGGGCAGGTGGGGGAGAACGGGTTCGAACGAGCGCCAGGAGTCGGTGAGGCCGTGGAGGAAGACGACGGGAAGGCCGGCCTCGTCGCCCCGGAGGACGACGTCGAGGGCCAACCGGCCGGGAAGGTCGATGAGGGCGTGCTCGGTGGTGGTCATGGCGGCATCCTGCCGGTGCCCGTCGCAACACCGTCGCAGCCTCGTCGCAGCCGCGGCGACGGCGCGCCATGGGGCTGCGACCGGCATGCGACCGCCACCCGGAAACTGCCGGGCATGACCATCACACGTGAACACGCCATCGGTTCCCGATCCGACGAGCACGGCAATCCCGTTTCCGGGACGGCCGAGGCCGTAGCCCTCTACGACCGGACGGTGGACCGGCTCGCCCGGTTCCACGTCGACGTGCTGTCCCTGACCGAGCAGCTCATCGAGGGCCATCCCGACTTCCCGTTGGGCCATGCCATCGTCGCCTACCTGTCCCTGACCTCCACCGACCCGACCGAGCTGCCCGCCGCCCGCCAGGCTGCCGGCCAGCTCCGGCGCACCGCCGGGAACGACCGGGAGCGGGCCCACCTCGCCGCCATCGACGCCTGGGCGGCGGGTGACTGGCACCAGGCGGCCGGGCTCCTCGACGACCTGCTGATCCGCTGGCCCACCGACCTGCTCGCCCTTGTCCTCGGACATCAGCTCGACTTCTTCCGGGGCGACGCCCAGAACCTGCGGGACCGGGTCGGCCGCTCCATCGCCGCTTTCGACCCGGCCCACCCGCATCACGGTCTCGTCGCCGGGATGCACGCCTTCGGCCTCGAGGAGTCAGGTCACTACGACCAGGCCGAGGCGGCGGGCTGCTATGCCGTCGAGGCCAACCCCGACGACGTGTGGGGCGTCCACGCCGTGGCCCACACCTACGAGATGCGGGGCCGGGTCGACGACGGCATCGGGTTCCTGCGCCGGCGGGAGGCCGACTGGGGCGACCGGAACTTCCTGGCCGTGCACAACTGGTGGCACCTGGCCCTGTTCCTGCTGGAAGCCGGGCGGACGGCCGACGCCCTGGCCATCTATGACACCCGGGTCCACCACGCCGGCTCGCAGGGCGTGGTCCTCGAGATGATCGACGCCAGCGCACTGCTCTGGCGCCTCTTCGTCGACGGGGCGGACACCGGCGACCGCTTCGCCACGCTGGCCGACGCCTGGGCCGGCCTGGCCGCGACCGAGCCCTGGTATGCCTTCAACGACGTCCACGCCACCATGGCCCTGGCCGGGGCGGGCCGTACGGACGAGGCCTGGGCGGTGATCGACCGTCTCGCCCGCCTGGCGGACGGTCCCGCCGTGCCGGGCGCCTCCAACCAGGCCATGACGTCGGCGGTGGGACTCCCGGCCAGCCGGGCGGTGCTCGCCTTCGCCGAGGGGCGCCACCACGACGTGCTCGCCGACCTGGTGCCGATCCGTGGCCACCTCGCCCGGTTCGGGGGCTCGCACGCCCAACGGGACGCGTTGGTCCGCACCGCCGTCGAGTCGGCCATCGCCGCCGGCGAGACCGACCTGGCCCGGGCCCTGGTCCGGGAGCGCCTCAGCCTGCGCGAGTCGAGCGTCTACTACCGCTTCCGGGAGGCCCGGATCGCCGCCCTGGCCGGGGATGTGGCCACCGCCCGAGCGGCGGAACACGAAGCCGGTGTGCGTCAGCGCCGGTACGCGGCCGTCTAGGCG
>JBOGFE010000345.1:0-2211 GCA_050741935.1 Acidimicrobiia bacterium
CCGGCCGAGTACCGGCCCGACGGCTGGTTCCACGTCATGGTGTTCACGGAAGCCCCCGACGGATCGTGGTCGATCGCCACCGACTCGGTGCGCTACGTCCCGGCCGGCGGCCGGCTCGCCGAACCGCGGTGGTTCTCCAGCCTGCACGCCGCACAGCGTGCCGAGGCGTTGCGGGATACAGCCGGATCCCGGCGCCACGTCATGGCGGCGATGGACCGCCTCCAGACCGACGAACAAGCAGACGACAACGAGCGCCCGGCGGTCATCCAGCTGAACGAGCCGCAGTCGCCGGCCTCAGGTAACCGCCCATTCGCCTGGCGGAAGCCCGGTGACCCGTACGTCGGTTGCACCGCCCGCCACGTCGAGGAGCGCCGGGACGCCATGCGTACGATCTCCGACATCGACGTCGGCCCGGCTTGGTCCTATCGCATCGATTACGAGGACACCGGCACAACATCCTGGGATGTCGGCTATGAGGCGTCGGGCGGCAACTGGAAGGTGGCGGGAACCTCGTCGTTCTCCAATCACAGGGGGCGGGGATTCAACACGGAGTGGGGTCCCTACCCCGTAAGGTTCCGGGAGGCGTACCAGGTCGAGCTCGTCCACGCGAAGGTGCTGTGGCAGTGCGGCAGCCGCACCAGTCCGGGCCCGTTCTACGTCCGGACGGTGGAACCGGAGAGCTGGACGGGGGGAACCTACAATCAGTACGACCCGGTCGTTCCTTGCAATCCGAGGTTCCGTAAGCCTGTGGCGGGTCGCACCCATGGCTGGCGGGACGAGGGCAAGTCGTCCAAGTACTCGGCCGCGGCGTCCGTCTATGGCTTCAGCGGACAGGCAACGGTGACGTACAACAACTCGATCAAGCTCGGATGGGGAAACCACCTTGAGCATCCTCGACACGTCTGTGGCGAATCGGCCAACCCGTACTTCGGAAGAACGCGTGTCGCGGCCATGGACGATTGACGGCCGCCGGATGCGTCGGACAGTCGCTGCCGTTGCTGCTGGCTTGGTCGTGATCGGGATTGCCACTCTCGTTGACGCCCTCTCGGACGAAGGTGGCGTCCGAACCGGCTCGGCCCTCGATCCCGGGAGTGGAGGCGGCATCCTTCAGCCGCTGCCTCCGGACACTCCGCTTTCGCTCGGCATCGTCGGCATCAGGAACGTGAGCGACCGACCGGTGCAGCTGGTGGACGCACGTCTTCTCCGCTTGGACCCGGACCTGGAGCTCCTGGGGTTTTCGGTCCTGGCGGAAGAACCTGACGCCCAAGGCGAGCTTCCGCCGATCACGGCGATGGTGCACCCACTTCCTCGAGCGGTGCCGCTCCTTGAGTTCCCGGCCATCGCACCGGCTCCGGACGAACACCCTCAGGCGACGGTGATGTTCGCCCTCAAGATCAAGCCCAACGGCGCCGGCAAGGCGGTGGGCGTCGAGGTCCACTACCGCCAGGACGGGAAAGTGCGCAAACAGGTCTTCCGCCAGCAGGTCTACGTGTGCTGGGTCCCGACCCTGAAGGACGCGAACTGCCCCGGCGTGGAGGACGAGATGGACGTCTTCGGCGAGTTCGAGGACGAGGTGAAGGGGATCAGCGGGCGTCGAGACCGCAACTAGCCGGCGCTGGTCGACCCACACCGGCCCAGGTGATCGCGATCGGTGTGACGGCGTCCCATGGATCGCGATCGCCTGGGCAGGGTGGGCGCGCCGCGCCGGTTCAGCGGAGAATGTGCCGGTGACGAGTCGACGGGCCCGGAGGTCACGGCGAGCTGTCCTCGTCGTGGTTGTCGCAGTCCTCTGCGCCGCTCACTTCGCCCGTCCGGCCGCGGGCCGGGAGGGCACGCCGGTCACCGGGGTGCTCATCGAGCGGATGGTGACCGCGATGCTCACCGTCCATGGCGACGCTCGGCCACCTTCGGTCACCGAACTGACCGGGTTCGAGCGCCGGGTCGACCCCAGCGGACGCACCATCTCCGAAGGTTCCTTCGATGTCCCCGCCGCGGCCGACCTCGAGCCGATCGGGAGGTTCGGCTGCTCGGGGCAGGGTGACGAACCGGGGTTCCGGGATCACAGCGAACCTGTCCCGGTCCGCCTGTCCGTGGCCATGAGAAAGTCCCCGCTGGTGGCCAGGACGAGGTCCCCATTGGTGGCCAGGTAGAAGTCCCCGTTCCTCGTTGACCATCCACCATTGCTTGCCCCTGGGCGGTGACCGTGACGGC
>JBOGFE010000346.1:0-2427 GCA_050741935.1 Acidimicrobiia bacterium
CCGAGGCCTCGGGGGAACGGGGCGGCGGGCGGCGGGGGCCGTCGCCGGCCCCGGGTCGTTGACCCGCCGGGTGCGGGAGGTGGCCCGGCTCGCCGCCCAGGGGCGCACCGCCCGGGAGATCGCCGCCGTGCTCTTCATCGGCGAGCGCACGGTGGAGACCCACCTGGCCAACGCCTACGCCAAGCTCGGGGTCACCTCCAAGCTCGACCTCGTCCGGCGAGCCGTGGAGCTGGGCCTGTGACGGCCACCCGGACAGGCCGCGGAAATGACCCAATGAATCCGTACCAGTACGGAGGAACGCCCGACCTCCGTTCCCTAGCCTCGTCACCGGGCCTGTCGAAAGGGTGAGCGAACGTGGATTGGCCGATCCTGTCGTCGCTGGATGAGCCGGATCGCCGGCGCATGCTGGCTTCCACCCGCCGGCGCCGCTTCGCCCGCCGGGAGGTTCTCTTTCACGAGGGCGACCCGGGGGACACCCTCCACCTGATCGACAAGGGGCGGGTGGCGATCCGCATCACCACCCCGTCGGGCGACGTCGCCACCCTCTCCGTTCTGGGGCCGGGGGAATGCGTGGGCGAGATGGCGCTCCTCGGATCGGGCCATCGGGGGGCCACCGTCGTGGCGCTGGAGAAGGCCGAGACGCTGTCGTTGCACCGCGACCAGTTCGAGGAGCTGCGCCGGGAGAACCCCGCCGTCGACCGCTTCCTGGTCGACGTCCTCGCCGCCGAGGTGCGCCGCCTCGACGGCCAGCTCATGGAGGCGCTCTTCCTACCGGTGGAACGCCGGGTGCTGCGCCGCCTCGTCGCCCTCACCGGCATCTACGGCGGCGACGCCAAATCCAACGGATCCGAGATCCCCCTCACCCAGGACGACCTGGCCAGCCTGGCCGGCACATCACGGGCCACCGTCAACCGGGTGCTGCGCCAGGCCGAGGAGGCCGGGTGGCTGGCCCTCGGCCGGGGTCGCATCCGGATCCTCGACCACGACCGCCTGGCCCGGCGCGCCCGTTGAGGGCCACCGGCCACGTCGGGACCGACACGGTCCGGGATGACACCTACGTTCTCGACGGCGTCATCCTCGACGCCTGCCAGCGCGACGAGCGCCAGCCCGGGCCCGACGACTCCCGCCCGGCGTGCCGGGCGGTCGCCGCCATCCTCCTCGGCGCCGCCCGCGTCGCCGGGGTCGACGTCTCTGGGCTGGCGGTGCTGACCGCCGGGGAGCGGCGGGAGTCGGGGGGACCCCTGCGCCGCCTCGTCCTCGTCGACGAGAAGGCGACGCCCGAACAGGTCCGGGTCCTCCTCGACCTGGTCGAGGGGCGCATCGGCGGCGGACTGCTCGCCACCCTGGCCGGACCCGCCGACCGGGACCTGGGCGTGTACCAGGTCCCCACCGCCTGGACGTTCGAGCCCGAGCGAGCCACCGTGTCGGTTCCCGGGCATCTGGAGCTGTCGGTGACGACGGGCTCGGCCGACATGGCCCTCGACGTTCCCGAGCACGGCCTGTCCTGGCAGGTCTCGGGCTGCGAGGGGCTCCGGGGCGGCATCCATGTCGCCGGCAGTGGGTCATGACTGCTCCCGCCAGGTAACTTACGGCCGTGACTACTGCTCTTCGCCTGGCGGCTCATCGCGCTGCGGCTGGGGACCCCAGCCCCAGCCGCTCAGTCCCTCCTCCGCTGTCGCTCCGGAGGTCCTGATGGTCCGCAAGAGTCGCAACGCCTATCTCGAGCACCTGGCCCGTGTCCCGCTGTTCTCCGGCTGCTCCCAGGCCGAGCTGCGGGCCCTGGCCCGGCGCACCACCGACATCCCGGTGCCGGCCGGGTCCGTCCTCGTCAAGGAGGGCGAGCTCGGCTACGAGTTCTTCGTCATCACCGACGGCCGGGCCAAGGTGAGCCGGGGCGGCCGCAAGGTCGGCGAGCTGGGGTCCGGCGACTTCTTCGGCGAGCTGGCCCTGCTGGAGCGGGTGCCCCGCAACGCCACCGTCACCGCCGTCTCCGACATGGAGGCCATCGTCCTCACCCGGGCCGACTTCGACGCCGCCCTGGCCGAGGCGCCGGGCATGGCCCGCAAGCTCATGGTGGGCATGGCCCGCCGCCTGCGGGAGCTCGACGCCAAGGTCTGATTTCTTCCCGCAGCGTTCACCCCTGAGCGCGAAGGGCGTTCACCGCGCCGACACCGGTCGCCCGCACCATGATCGACATGAGCACCCGGGCCTTTGCCCGTCGGAACCGAAGACCCGACCTGGCCTCACCCTTCCACGGCTCCCGCCTGGCGGTCTTCGATCTCGACCGGACGCTGCTGCCCAGGTCCAGCCTGATGATCCTGGCCCGGGCCCTGCACCGGGCCGGGCTCGTCGACCGCCGCGAGCTGGCCGGATGGGTAGCCCGGGAAGCCGCCTTCGCCCGCCGGGGCGAGGGCGGCTCCACCGCCC
>JBOGFE010000347.1:0-10138 GCA_050741935.1 Acidimicrobiia bacterium
TGGAGCTCTGGGTGGCGGGCACCGCGCCGGCCGCCCAGGCCCGGGCCGGGTGCCGCGGCGACGGCTGGCTCACCAGCCTCATCACGCCGGCCGAGGCCCGGGCGGGCCGGGAAGTGGTGGAGGCGGAGGCGGAGCGGGCGGGACGGAAGGTCGACCCCGAGCACTTCGGCGTGAGCGTGGCGTACACCGACGGGGAGATCCCCGCCGGGCTGTCGGCCTCCATCGCCCGGCGCCGCCCGGACGTCGATCCCCACTCCCTGGTTCCCGCCGGCCTCGACGCGGCGGTGGCCCTCCTGGGCGACTACGTCGACGCCGGCTTCTCCAAGTTCGTCGTCCGCCCGGCCCGCACGCCCGCCGACTGGCCGGAGACGCTGTCGGCCATGGCCGTCGCCCTCATTCCCCTCCAGAACTGATGAGTGCGCCCACCCTGCCCCTCCTGACCGGCCCGTGGTCTTCGGGTCGCGCCGACGACGCCTTCGACGTGGAAGATCCCGCCACCGGCGTGGTAATCGCGACCGTGGCCGGAGCCGGCCCGGATGAGGTCGACGCCGCCGTCCGCCGGGCCCGGGCCGCCTACGACGGCGGTTGGCGCCACACCAGTGCCCGGGAGCGGGGCCGGCTCCTGGCCGAGTGCTCCCGGGTCATCGCCGAGCACGCCGACGACCTGGCGCTGCTGGAAACCACCGAGATGGGCAAGCCGTTCCCCCAGTCGCGGCGATTCGACGTCGAGTTCTGCATCAACTCGTTCCAGTTCTATGCCGGCCTGGCCGACAAGCTCCCCGGCGCCGCCTTCGATCTCGGCCCCGTGGCCGCCCACACGGTCCACGAGCCCTACGGAGTGGTCGGCGGGATCATCGCCTTCAACTGGCCGCCCATCCACACCGCGGCCAAGAGTGCGCCCGCCCTGGCCGCCGGCAACACCGTCGTGCTCAAGCCTCCGGACCAGGACCCACTCACCATCATGCGCATCGTCGAGCTGCTGGGTGACGTCCTGCCCCCGGACGTGCTTCAGGTGGTGCCGGGAGCGGGGCCGGCCACCGGGTCGGCGCTCGCCGCCCACCCGCTGGTGGAGCGCCTGTCCTTCACCGGGTCGACGGCCACCGGCCGGGCTGTCCTCAAGCTGGCGGCCGACGCCATGACCCCGGTCACCGTCGAGCTCGGCGGCAAGAACCCTCTCGTCGTCTTCGCCGACGCCGACCTCGACGCCGCCGTCCGGGGGGCGGTGGAAGGCGCCTACTTCAATCAGGGCGAGGCGTGCACGGCGGCCTCCCGCCTCCTCGTCGAGGAACCCGTCCACGACGAGTTCGCCCGGCGCCTGGCCGCCGCCGTCGAGCGGCTGCGGGTGGGCGACGGCCGCCATCCCGACACCCACGTCGGTCCGCTCATCACCCGGTCCCAGCGGGATCGGGTGCTGGCCTTCATCGACCAGGCCGTGGCCGAAGGAGCCACCGTCGCCGCCCGGGCGGCGCTCCCCGACGACCCGGCGCTGGCCGGCGGCTACTGGGTCGCCCCCATCCTGTTCACCGGCGTCACCCCGGACATGACCATCGCCCGGGAGGAGGTCTTCGGCCCGGTGACCGCGCTGCTGCCCTTCTCCGGCGAGGACCACGCCGTCGCCCTGGCCAACGACACCCCCTATGGCCTGGTGGCGGCCGTCTACACCTCCGACCACTCCCGGGCCCGGCGGGTGGCTCGGCGCCTTGACGCCGGCGTCGTCATGATCAACAACTACAACCGGGCCCTGCTGGGAACGCCCTTCGGCGGGTTCGGTGACTCGGGCTACGGCCGGGAGCACGCCATCGAGAGCCTCCTCGAGTTCACCCGCACCAAGAACATCCGGGAGCCGTCGGGGCTGGGGAAGATCCCGGACTGGGACGCGCTCGACGACGTGCTCGACTAGCCCGCGGGAGCAAGCTACGGCTCGATGGCGCTGTCGCCCTCCTCGTAGAGCCCGAAGGGCAGCGGCTCGCCCACCTGCCAGGTCCCCTCGAACTGGGAGCGGTCCCCGGCCTGGCGCGTCCGGTTCGCGACCTGGCGTCCGAGGGCGAGCTGGCCCGCCTCCCAGGCCTTGAGCGCATGGTCAAGGTCGTCGGCACCAACCAGCGCCCGGGCCAGCTGCCAGGCGTCCTCGGCCGCCTTGGCCGTCCCCACCGCCGCGTGGGGCCTCAGGGCGAAGGCTGCGTCCCCGAGCAGGCACACCCGCCCGAAGACCATCCGGTCGACCTCCACGTCCACCACCACCTGGATGAACGGCTCCGCCGTGGTCAGCACCATCTCGGCCAGCGGGGCCGGCAGGCCGGCGGCAGCCTTCCGGAGCCCTCCGACGTGCGGTTCCCGCACCCGCCCGGGAGGAAGCGAGAGCGGGTGCCGTTGCCCGGCGGCGTCGGTCATGAGGTCGTCGAGGTCGGCGCCCCCGGCCACGTTGCGGTACCACACCCAGTTCATCTGCCGGCGCCCGGGCGTGAGCGTCCCGTCCACGTCGGGGATGGGGTAGGTGAGGATGTGGCTCCGCTCCATCAGGTGGTAGGTGATCGACTCGTCGAGGAGGCCGAAGGTCGCCTCGCTCAGCTCCCACTCACCCACCGCCCCCCGCCAGGCGACGTAGCCGGCGTAGCGGGGAGCGGCGTCGGGCAGCAGGATCGATCGGGCGGTGGAGGCCACCCCGTCCGCCGCCACGAGCAGGTCGGCGGGGCGCATCTCCCCTCCGGCCAGATGCACCGCCACCGACGACCCGGCGTCCTCGAAGCCGACCACTTCGGATCCCATGGCGTACCGGTCGGGCCCGAGCGCCTCCAGTAGCCCCCGGTAGAGCATCGTCCAGGACGTGAAGCGGTACCGGCAGGGCGACTCGTGGGCCACGCCGGCGTCAGGGTCCAGATAGCGCAGGCACCGCACCGGCGCGCTGATCTCGTCCACCCGGGCGAGCCCGTGCTCGGTGAGGTACCGCCCGGTGGCCGGGTGCATGACGATCCCGGCCCCCCGGCCTTCGAGCGGGGAACGGGACCGCTCCAGCACCTCGACGTCCCAGCCGGCGTCGCGCAGCCACAGGGCGGCGTTGAGCCCGCCGATCGACCCTCCCATGACCACGGCCCGGGGTCCGGTCACGGGTGTGCCCCGCCTAGTGCTTGAGCTCGACGGTCACGAACCGCAGCGTCGTCGGCCCGACGTTCTCGAGGTCGTGGATCATGGCGTCGTCGGGTGACTGCACCAGGTACTTCGTCTCTCCGGGGGGGTAGTCCCGGGTCACCATGGTGCCGTCGGGGAAGCGTTGCCGGCCCCGGCCCGCTTGCACCACCGTCCAGAAATAGGTCTGGTCGTGGAGGTGGAAGGCGCCGCGCTCCCCGGGCTCGAGCCGGATCTCCCACACCCTGACGTGGTCGTTCTCGAACAGCCGGGTCGTGCCCACATCGCGGTTGTGCGGGGCCCGGGCGAGCTCGTCGGCGAACTCGGCGACGTCGTACTTCCCGTGCTCCTCCACCGGCGCCACTGTATTCCCGGGCGGCCGCCTCCGGTTCAGGCCGGTACCCCGGCTGCGATACCGAGGCTGATCACCACCGTGGTCCCGCCGCCGGCGGTGTCCTCGATCTCGACGTCGCCGTTCATGGCCCGGACGAATCCCCGGGCCACGGCCAGGCCCAGCCCCACCCCGGCGCCGCCCCCACGGCCGCTGTCGCCCAGGCGCTGGAAGGGCTGGAAGACCCGTTCCCGGTCGGGTCGGGGGATGCCCGGGCCCTGGTCCACGATCCGCAGGTCGACCCGGTCGCCGAAGGCGCCGGCTTCGATCCGGACCGGGCGGCCGGGCGGCGACCAGCGCACCGCGTTCTCGACCACGTTGGCCACGGCCCGTTCCAGGAGGGCGGGGTCGGCCTGCACCGGGGGCAGGGTCTCGGCCAGGTCGGCACCGACCGTGGCCGCCCGCGGGCCCATGCTGGAGAGGGCGGCGGGAACGACCTCCTCCAGGCCCACCGGCCGCAGGGCGGGTTGGAGAACCCCGGCCTGGAGGCGGCTCATGTCCAGGAGGTTGCCGACCAGCTTGGTCAGCCGGTCGGTCTCGTCGTCGATGGTTTCGAGGAACTCGGCCCGGTCCGTCTCCGGCCAGTCGATGTCGTCCTGGCGCAGGCTCGACACCGACGCCTTGATGGTGGCGAGCGGGGTCCGCAGGTCGTGGGAGACGGCCTGGAGCAGGGCGCTGCGCAACTCGTTGGCTTCGGCCAGGGCCCGGGCCCGCCCCGCCTCGCTGCGGAGCCGCCGGCGTTCGAGCATGACGGCCAGCTGGCCGGCGAAGGCTCGCAGCACGAAGCGGTCCTCGGCGGGGATCTGGGCGCCCACCAGGGCGAGGACCACCTCCGGGGCGATCCGTTCCACCACGGTGGCGTCCTCGGGCCGGGCCGGGAGGACCTCACCCACCCCGGCTTCCACATGCCAGTTGTCGCCGTCGGCCCGGAGCACGGCGGCGGCATCGAGCCCGAAGGTCGTCTGCAGGTGGCCGACCACGGCGGCCAGGGGGTCCTCTTCGCTGACCGTGGCGGCCAGGCCGGCCAGGGTCTGGGCCGCGGCCCGGGCCCGGGCCGCGTCCAGGGCCCGGCGGGCGGAGCTGACCACGAAGTCGGAGACGACGGCGGCCACGCCCAGGAAGACCACCAGGGCGATGACGTTCTCGGCATCGGCGATGTGGAGCCGGTGGAAGGGCGGCGTGAAGTACCAGTTGGCGGCCAGGGACCCGGCGCCGGCGGCGACGAAGGCGGGGGCCCGCCCTCCCACCGCCGCCGTCCCCACCACCAGGGCGAGGAACAGCAGGAGGGCGGTGGGGAGCCCGACGCTGTCCCGCATGGTGGCCAGCACGGCGGTGAGCGCCGGGACGCCGGCGATGGCCATGAGCCAGCCGGCGAGCCGGCGCCGGGGGTTGATCGGGTGGGGGCGCCGGCCCCGGCGCCGGGGTCCGGCTCCGCCGGCCTGGTCCGGCTGGGAGATGACGTGGACGTCGATGGTGCCGCTCTGGCGCACCACCCGGTTGATGACCGACCCCCGGACGGCCTCCTGGGCGCGGGAGCGCCGGCTGGCCCCGAGCACGATCTGGGTGGCGTTCTCGGCCCGGGCGAAATCGCCGAGGGCGGAGGCGACGTCCCTGCCCACCACCTCGTGGAAGGTGCCGCCCAGCTCCACCAGGAGCCGCCGGTGCCGGTCGAGCAGGTCGGAGGGCTCGCCGGCCAGGCCCTCCTCGCTCTGGACGTTCACCCCGAGCAGCTCGCCGTGGGCCCGCCGGGCGATGCGCGCCGCCCGGCGGATCAGGTCCTCGGTGCCCGGCGCCCCGGTGATGGCCACCACCACCCGCTCCCGCGTCTCCCACGGCTCGTCGATGCCGTGGCGCTGGCGGTACTCCTCCAGGGCCACGTCGACCTGGTCGGCGACCCACAGCAGGGCCAGCTCCCGGAGGGCGGCCAGGTTGCCGGGCCGGAAGTAGTTGGCCAGGGCGGCGTCGACCTGCTCGGGGGCGTACACGTTGCCGTGCGCCATCCGCCGGCGCAGCGCCTCGGGCGTCATGTCCACCAGCTCCACCTGCTCGGCGGCCCGGACCACCTCGTCGGGGAGGGTCTCGCCCTGGCGGACGCCGGTGATGCGCTCCACGACGTCGTTGACCGACTCGAGGTGGTGGATGTTGACGGTGGAGACGACGTCGATGCCGGCGTCGAGGAGGACCGCGACGTCCTGCCAGCGCTTGGCGTGCCCGCTGCCGGGGACGTTGGTGTGGGCCAGCTCGTCGATGAGGGCCACCTCGGGGCGCCGGGCCAGGACGGCGCGCAGGTCCATCTCCTCGCAGGCGGCGCCCCGGTGCGTCACCTGCTGGCGGGGGACCACCTCCAGGTCGCCGATCTGCTCGGCGGTCCGGGCCCGCCCGTGGGTCTCCACGAAGCCGATGACGACGTCGGTGCCCCGGCTCTTCCGACGCCGGCCCTCGTTGAGCATGGCGAAGGTCTTGCCCACGCCGGGAGCGGCGCCCAGGTAGATGCGCAGGGTGCCCCGCTTGGTCACCCCTCCAGTTTGGCCAGCGCGCCGCGGAAAGGACGGACGTTCACGCTTTTCGGAGGGCAGGTCGTTCGACGTGGTACGGCACCGAGATGACGACCGTCCCGCGCCGGAAGAGCAGCCGGCCCTTGAGGAGGAGCGCGCTCTGGTTGTGGAAGACCTGCTCCCACCAGCGGGTCACGACGAACTCGGGGATCACCACGGTGATGATGTCGTTCTCCCAGCGGTCCTCGATCTCGTCCAGGTAGCCGAGCACCGGTCGGGTGAGCTCCCGGTAGGGCGAGTGCACGAGCTCGAGTGGGATGTCGATCCCGTACTCCTCCCACTGGTGCTCGAGGCGGACCTGGTCGTCCTCGTCGGAGACGACGCTGACGGCGAACAGCCGGTTGGGGGCCAGGGACCGGGCGTAGGCGAGGGCCTGGAGCACGCCCTGATGCACGCTTCCGACGAGGACGACCACGGTGTGGTTCATCTTCGGGGGCCGCCAGTCGGTGGGAGCGGCGAGCGCAGCCCCCACCCGGGCGTAATGCCGTTGCACGCCCTTGAACGAGGCGATGATCAGCGGGATCACCACGATCGGCACCCAGGCCCCCACCGCGAACTTGGTCCCCGCCACCACGAGGAGGACGACCATGGTGGCGCAGGCCCCGACGGCGTTGATGGTGAGCCCTTTGCGCCACCCGGGTTCGCGGAGGCGATGGTGGTGCCGGACCATCCCGGCCTGGCTGAGGGTGAAGGACGTGAAGACGCCGACGGCGTAGAGCGGGATGAGGGCGTTGGTGATGCCTCCGAAGGCGACGATGAGCCCGGCGGAGGCGCCGGCCAGGAACAGGATGCCGTTGGAGAACACCAGCCGGTCCCCCCGGTTGGCGAACTGGCGGGGCAGGTAGCCGTCGCGGGCGATGATCGACGACAGGCGGGGGAAGTCGGCATAGGCGGTGTTGGCGGCGAGGATGAGGATGCCGGCGGTGGCGAACTGGAGGATCACATAGACGGGGTTGCCGTCGCCCATGACGGCCCGGCCCATCTGGGAGATCACGGTCTCGTCATGGCTGGGATAGGGCTGCAGCCGGTGGGCGAGCACCGAGACCCCGATGAACAGTGACCCGAGCAGCCCACCCATGACCGACATGGTGATGGCGGCGTTGCGGGACGTGGGGTGACGGAAGGCGGGCACGCCGTTGGAGATGGCCTCGACTCCGGTGAGCGCCACCGCCCCCGATGAGAAGCCCCGCAGGATGAGGAACAGACCCAGGCTCCCGCCGGCCTGCTGGATCCCCTCGAAGGATTCGGCGTCGAAGGGCACGGCCTCGAGGTCTCCCAGGTAGGAGCGGACCAGGCCCACCGTGATGAGGGCCCCCAGGGTCACCACGTAGAGGTAGGTGGGGGTGGCGAAGAGGCGTCCGGATTCCTTGAGACCCCGCAGGTTGGCCAGGGTGAGGAGGGCGATGAAGGCCAGGCCGAGGAGGACCCGGTCGCCGGCCAGGTGCCGGAAGGCCGGCAGTGAGATCACGGCGGCCACCCCGGCCGAGATCGACACCGCCACCGTCAGCACGTAGTCGACGAGCAGGGATGCCCCCGCCACCAGGGAGGGGTATTCGCCGAGGTTCTCGCGGCTCACGATGTAGGACCCGCCCCCGCTGGGGTAGGCGAAGAGGGTCTGGCGGTAGGACGTCACGACGATGACGAGCAGGATCGCCACCGCCATCGACAACGGGATGAGCTGGGAGAGCCCGAGGGCCAGGCTCGAAGCCCCGAGCGCGGTGACGAAGAGGATCTCCTAGGTGGCGTAGGCCGTGGACGAGATGGCGTCCGACGAGAAGGTGGCCAGGGCGATGACCTTGGGGAGGCGCTGGTGCTCCTGGTCCGCCGTGGCCAGCGGCCGTCCGACGAGGATGCGCTTGAGGACGGAGTAGACGGGTGGCGTCCGGTCGCGGACCCCGGCCGACTTCCCGTCCGGCTCGGGCCGGGGGCGCAGGGCGACGTTGCCCATGGGCTCGTGCCCTCCGGTCGGGCTCAGCGGGCGCCCAGGGCCGGGGAGGTCGGGGCCAGGGAGGCACCGACCTGATCGGCCAGGGCCACGGCCACGATCCGCTCCTCGAGGGAGGCGCCGGCACCGGGCGACGGCTCCAGCAGGAACCGCCCAACCAGCTGACCCCGGGCCAGCACGGGCAGCACCACCCCTTCGGGGGCGAGCTCCAGCTCCAGGTCGCCCTGGCGGGTGGCCCGGTAGCGGCTCCCGGAGATCATCCCCTGGCGCTCGAGGGTGGGGGCGTCGAAGACGGTGAGGAAGGGAACCGCTTCGAAGCGGCAGTCGCGCAGCCCGAGGAGGCCGGTGAGCTCCTTCTGGGCCTGCTCGACCACCTCGGCGCTGTCCGCTCCCCGGGCCATGAGCCCGGCCAGGCGGTGGATGCGGCCCAGCTCGCTGCGCCCGGCGGCGGCCTCCGCTTTGGCCGTGTGGGCCCGCCGGGCCAGCTGGCCGACCGTCAGGCCCACGATGAGGAGGAGGACGGCCGATTCGATGTCCTCCTGGGAGTCGATGGTGAGCGATAGGTAGGGCCGGGTGTGGAAGAAGTCGAAGGACAGGGCGGCGGAGATGGCGGCCATCACCCCCGACCCGCGCCCCCCGATGGCGCCGGCGGCCACCACCACCGTGGTGAGGATCAGGGCCACGTTGGCGTTGTGGATGACGTCCCGGGTGCCCACCAGAGCCATGGCCACGGCGATCGGGGCCAGGGCGGCCAGGGCCACGATGATCTGCGTTCCCGAGTCCCGTTCCCGTCTCATGAACCGGTTGTACGGGCCGGAACGGGCCCTCGGAACGGCCTTCACGCGATCTTGCCCCCGGCCCCGGCGATCTTGACGCGTCCTTGACGGCTCCCGGTCCGTGGTCGCGAAACGGACAAATCGCCCTGCTCGTTCATCATTTGGTTACGTAAGGACAGGGCTACGGGAACCGGGTGTTTGCCCCCGTTCCGTAGCGTCCGGACCTGTCATCACTCCAGGGCCGAAGTTCCTCGAAGGGGGTCCCGTGAAGCACAGAAGGTTCCTGCTGGTCCTGGTCGCGAGCCTGGCGCTCGTCACCGCCCAGAACGCATCGGCGGGGGATCCGGTGACGGGTGCCGGTTCCACCTTCGCCGAGAAGGTGATCAACCAGTGGGCGGGCGACGTGGCCCCCCAGGGTGTGTCGGTCACCTACACCGGCACCGGTTCCGGTGACGGCCGGCTCGAGCTCATCAACGGCGAGGTCGACTTCGCCGCCTCCGACCTGCCCGCGCCCACCGCCGACGCCGACAAGCTCAAGGCCAGGTACGGCGGCTTCGTCCACGCCGTCATCACCTCGGCCGGCATCGCCGTCGTCTACAACGTCCCCGGCCTGACCGAGCTGAAGCTGACCGGGCCGACCCTGGCCAAGATCTTCTCCGGCACCATCACCAACTGGAACGACCCGGCCATAGCCCTCGACAACGGGGGGCCCGGGCCCGACCAGCCCATCAAGGTCATCGTGCGGGCCGACAAGTCGGGCTCCTCGGGTGTCTTCTCCGGGTACCTCGAAGCGGCCGGGGAAGGCAACTGGACCGGCGGGACGACCGAGAACTTCCCCGCCCCGGCCAACGGCGAGGGCCGTCAGGGAGGCGGTGCCCTGGCTCAGGCCGTCGCCGATACGCCCGGCGCCGTGGGCTACATCGACCACGGCGGCGCCATGGCCAAGTCCCTCGCCGAGGTCAAGGTCCGCAACGCCGCGGGGGCCAATGTCGGCCCGGACCCCGAAGGCGTGCGCCAGGCCATCGACGAGGCCAAGCAGAACCCGGACGGGACCCTGACCCTGACCTACAAGCCCAAGGCGGCCGGCGCCTACCCGATCTCCACCGTCTCCTACGTCATCGCCCCGAACAAGATGCCCGCCGCCAAGCACGAGACGTTCAAGGCGTTCCTGACCCACGGCCTGTCCAAGGGCGGCCAGGACTCGGTCCTCGGGCTCGGCTACGCCCCGCTGTCCGAGGCGCTGGCCGCCTTCAGCCAGCAGCAGGCGGATCAGATCGCCGCCGGCTGATCCTCCTCCCCGACCTGGGAAAGCAGGGTGGCCTCGATCCCCGGTGGCAGCGCACCTTGG
>JBOGFE010000348.1:0-6251 GCA_050741935.1 Acidimicrobiia bacterium
AGCCGGAGCTTGGCCTGGGTCTCGGGGGCGGCGTCGAACAGGCTCACCCTGTGCTCATGGGCTCTTCGCCTGACAGCTTCATCGCGGCGTCGGTGGGGCCCCTGCCCCACCTCCCGGCGCCACGGCGCGGCACCTTAGACGAGCTCGATCCTCGCCATGGGAGCAGAGTCGCCGGGGCGGGGTCCGAGCTTGAGGATGCGCAGATAGCCACCGTTGCGATCGGCGTAGCGGGGCCCGATCTCCGAGAAGAGCTTGGCGGTCACGTCCCGGTCGGTGAGCACCGACATGACCTGTCGCTTCTGGTGGAGCCCGCCCTTCTTGGCCTTGGTGATGAGCCGCTCGGCCACCGGCTTGAGCATCTTGGCCTTGGCCTCGGTGGTGACCATCCCCTCGGAGGCGAAGAGGTGGGCGGCCATGTTGGCCATCATCAGCCGCTGGTGGGAGGGGCTCCCCCCGAAGCGCGGGCCCTTCTTCGGCGCCGGCATCTCCCTACTCCTTCACTCGCAGGGACAGGCCCCGCTCGTCGAGCTTCTGGATGACCTCCTCGAGCGACTTCTGGCCGAAGTTGGTGATGGCCAGGAGGTCGTCCTCGGTACGCTCCACGAGCTGGCCGATGGTGTCGATCTGGGCCCGCTTCAGGCAGTTGCGCGGGCGTTCGGAGAGGTCGAGCTCCTCGATGGCGAGGTCGAGATCGAGCGACGAGGTGCCGGCGGCGGCGGTGTCGCCCAGCTCCAGGCCCCGGGGCACGGAGGACAGGTCGGCCAGCAACCCCACCAGGTTGCGCAGGGTCTCGCCGGCGGAGGCCAGGGCGTCCTTGGGGCTGATGGACCCGTCGGTCTCGATGTCGAGTGTGAGCCGGTCGTAGTTGGTCGCCTGCTCCACCCGGGTGGGCTCCACGGCGAAGGCCACCCGGCGCACCGGGGAGAAGATGGCGTCGACCGGGATGACCCCGATGGTCGACGAGCGCTTGGTCCGATCCACCGACATGTAGCCCCGGCCCTGCTCGACGGTGATGTCGAGGGCGAGCCGGCCCTTGCCGTTGACCGAGGCGATGTGGAGGTCCGGGTTGAGGATCTCGACGTCGGCCGTGGGCTGGATGTCGGCCGCCGTCACCTCGGCCGGGCCCCGCTTGTCGAGGCGGAGGATGACCGGCTCGGGTGACTCGGACCGCAGCACCAGGTCCTTCAGGTTCAGGATGATGTCGGTGACGTCCTCCTTGACGCCCTGGACCACGTCGAACTCGTGGAGGGCGTCGTCGAAGCGCACCTGGGTGACGGCCGCCCCGGGGATGGACGACAGGAGGGTTCGGCGCAGGCTGTTGCCGAGCGTGTGGCCGAAGCCGGGCTCGAGCGGGGAAACGGTGAAGCGCTGCCGGTTGCCCTCGGCTTCGCCGAGGGGCTCCACCGTCGGGCGCTGGATCATCAGCATGGAATGCGGCTCCCGGGGTTACTTGGAGTACAGCTCGACGATGAGCTGCTCACGGACGGGAACATCGATGTGCTCCCGCATGGGCAGGTCGCGCACGGTCGCCTTGACGCCCGACCCGTCGACCTCCAACCAGGGGGGGACGGAGCGGTCCAGGGTGTCGAGGTTGTGGCGGATCACGATCATGTTCTGGGCCCGCTCGCGCAGCTCGACGACGTCGCCCTTGCGCACCTGGTAGGAGGGGATCGTCACCCGCTTGCCGTTCACGGCCACGTGACCGTGACGGACCAGCTGGCGGCCCTGGTTGCGGCTGGCGGCGAACCCGGCCCGGAAGACGACCGAGTCGAGGCGGGTCTCCAGCATCCGCAGCAGGTTCTCGCCGGTGATGCCCTTCTGGCGCGTCGCCTCCTCGTAGAGGCGGCGGAACTGCTTCTCGAGCACGCCGTAGATCCGGCGGGCCTTCTGCTTCTCCCGCAGCTGGATCATGTACTCGCTCTCCCGGATCCGGCCCCGGCCGTGCTCGCCGGGCGGATAGGGCCGGCGCTCGATGGGGCATTTCATCGAGTCGCACTTGGGGCCCTTCAGGAAGAGCTTCATCTTCTCCCGCCGGCACAGTCGGCAGACCGGTCCCGTGTAACGCGCCATCAGACCCTCCGCCGCTTCGAGGCGCGGCAGCCGTTGTGCGGGATGGGGGTGACGTCCTTGATGCCCGCCACCTCGATCCCGGTGTTCTGGAGGGAGCGGATGGCGGTCTCCCGCCCCGAACCCGGGCCCTTCACCAGCACGTCGACCTTGCGGACACCGTGCTCCATGGCCCGGCGCGCCGCCGCCTCGGCCGCCATCTGGGCGGCGAAGGGCGTCGACTTGCGCGATCCCTTGAAGCCGACGTTGCCGGCCGTGGCCCAGGAGATGGTGTTTCCCTCCTGGTCGGTGATGGTGACGATCGTGTTGTTGAACGACGACTTGATGTGGGCGACTCCGTAGGCGATGTTCTTCCGCTCGCGGCGCCGCGGTCGCCGTCCACCTGGCTTGGGCTTGGCCACTGTTCCCGCTTTCCCCTAGTGCTTCCGGACCTTCTTCTTCCCGGCCACGGTCTTCTTCGGTCCCTTGCGGGTCCGGGCGTTGGTCCGGGTGCGCTGGCCCCGTACGGGAAGGCCGCGCCGGTGACGGAGGCCGGCGTAGCAGCCGATCTCCATCTTGCGCTTGATGTCCTGGGCCACCTCGCGGCGCAGGTCACCCTCGACCTTGAGGTTCTGGTCGATCCAGGTGCGCAGCTGCGCGACCTCGTCCTCGGTCAGGTCCCGGACCCGGGTGTCCCCCGAGATGCCGGTGGCCTGACACACCATCTTCGAGCTCGGCAGACCGACCCCGTAGATATAGGTGAGGGAGATCTCGAGCCGCTTCTCCCGGGGGATGTCCACCCCGGCGATCCGTGCCATCCGGTTGCCTCCTCTGACCCTTCTCTTCCTCTACCCCTGCCGCTGCTTGTGGCGGGGGTTCTCGCAGATGACCATCACCACGCCGTGGCGGCGGATCACCTTGCACTTCTCACAGATCTTCTTGACGCTCGGCCTGACCTTCATCTCGAACCCTGCTTTTTCTCTGGGGGGTCCTCGGGGCTTGGTCTTTCCGGGGGTTGTCTTTCGGGGGGTCCTCGGGGGGCGGAGCCCCCCGAGTGACTACTTGTAGCGGTACGTGATGCGTCCCCGGGTGAGGTCGTAGGGAGTGAGCTCCACCTGGACCCGATCCCCGGGGAGGATCCGGATGTAGTTCATCCGCATCTTTCCGGAGATGTGGGCGAGGACCTTGTGGCCGTTCTCGAGCTCGACCCGGAACATGGCGTTCGGGAGCGGCTCAACGACCGTCCCCTCCACGAGGATGGCGTCATCTTTGGGCTTGGCCAGGGGGAACCACCTACGTTTCTCACACGCGAAGCGACCAGGGGCCGCCTCGAGACCAGCGCGCCAGTATATGACTTCTGTCAAACAGCCGCGAACCGGGTGGTTACGGCAGTGTCAGCACCTCGGGACCGTCGTCGGTGACGGCCACGGTGTGCTCGAAATGGGCGGAGAGTGACCGGTCCTTGGTGACGACGGTCCAGCCGTCATCCAGGGTTTCCGTCTCGGCCCCGCCGGCGTTGACCATCGGCTCGATGGCCAGGACGTAGCCCTCCTTGATGCGTACTCCCCGGCCGGGCTGACCGAAGTTGTGGACCGGTGGCTCCTCGTGCATGGCGGTGCCGATGCCGTGGCCGACGTACTCCCGGACCACGGTGAATCCGGAGGCCACCGCCACCTTCTCCACCGCCGCCCCGATGTCGCCCAGGTGCCGGCCCGCCATCGTCTGGACGATCGCCTCCTCCAACGACTGCCGGGTGACGTCCATGAGCCGAGCGGCGTCGTCGTCGACGTCGCCCACCGGGACGGTGATGGCGGCGTCGGCGTGCCAGCCCTCGATGATCGCCCCGGCGTCGATGGAGATGATGTCGCCTTCCTTGAGCACGTAGTCGCCGGGGATGCCGTGGACGATGACGTGGTTGGGGGAGGTGCAGATGACGGCCGGGAAGCCGTGGTAGTTGAGGAAGTTGGATCGGGCGCCCCGCTTGTCGATGACCTCCCGGGCCACAGCGTCGAGCTGGGCCGTGGTCACCCCGGGCTGAACCGCCTGGGTGCACTTCTCGTGCATCTCGGCGACCACCCGCCCGGCCTGGCGCATCAGGGCCATCTGAGCCTTGGTCTTCCGGGTGATCATCGGATCAGGACCCCACCGTTCTGGATCTGCTTGAGCATCCGGTCGAAGACCTCGTCCACCGTCCCCGTCCCGTTCACCCGGGTGAGGACACCCCGCTCGTCGTAGAAGTCCAGCAACGGACGGGTCTCGGTCTCGTAGAGGTCCAGGCGCCGGGTGACCGCTTCCTCGGTGTCGTCGTCGCGCTGGACCACCTGACCGGCGTCGATGTCGCAGCGCCAGTCGTCGGCCGGGGGGGCGTCCACGTGGTAGGTCGCCCCACAGGTGCTGCACACCCGCCGCCCCGAGATGCGGCGCACGACCTCGGCCGTGGGCACCTCGATGTCGATGGCGGCGGTGAGCCCCTCGGGAAAGAGCACCCGGTCCAGCTCCTGGGCCTGGCTGCGGGTGCGGGGGAAGCCGTCGAGGACGAAGCCCCGGTGGACGGCGTCGTCTTCGGCCAGGCGCTCGGCCACCACGCCGATCACCACCTCGTCGGGCACCAGCTCGCCCCGGTCCATGTAGCCCTGGGCCCGCAGTCCGAGCTCCGACCCGTTGCGGACCGCGGCCCGGAACATCTCCCCGGTGGAGATGTGGGGTACACCGAGGTGCGCGGCCAGGCGCGACGCCTGCGTTCCCTTGCCTGCCCCCTGCTTCCCGAGGAGCAGGTATCGCGATCCGCCGGCCACTACCTCAGGAAGCCCTCGTAGTTGCGCATCATCAGCTGGCTGTCGATCTGCTTCATCGTCTCCAGGGCCACGCCCACGGTGATGAGGATCGCAGTGCCGCCGAAGGGGAACTGGGCGATGTCCCAGACGGCGAAGACGACCAGCGGGACGACGGCGATGGTGGCCAGGAAGAGCGACCCGGGAAGGGTGATCCGGTTGAGGACCTGGGCCAGGTAGCGCTCGGTGGGCGGGCCGGGCCGGATGCCGGGGATGAACCCGCCCTGTTTGCGGATGACGTCGGCCTGCTGCGCCGGGTTGAAGGCGATGGCGGTGTAGAAGTAGGCGAAGAACACGATGAGGATCGCCTCGGCGCCGATGTAGAAGGGGCTGCCCTGCTGGATCAGGTTGGCGTTGACCCAGTCCTTGACCCCCTGCCAGGGGAGGGTTCCGACGATGAGGGCAGGGAACTGCAGCACGGAGCTGGCGAAGATGATGGGGATGACGCCGGACTGGTTGACCTTGAGCGGGATGTAGGTGCTCTGGC
Source organism: Acidimicrobiia bacterium (assembly GCA_050741935.1). Lineage (GTDB taxonomy): Bacteria > Actinomycetota > Acidimicrobiia > IMCC26256 > BP-133 > CAWBJP01. The sequence continues at coordinate 5,365 of JBOGFE010000348.1, forward strand.
CGCCGTACATGCGCCGGCCCACCACGCGTTTGGCGAACTGGACCGGGATCCGGCGCTGGCCCGATTCGACGAAGACGATGCCGACGATCATGGCCACGCCCATGAGAACCACGACCCCGCCCTGGAGGTTGCCGCCCTCGGCGAAGATCTGCGAGCCCTGGGCCGGGAGCCGGGAGACCACCGAGGCGAAGATGAGCAGTGACATGCCGTTGCCGATGCCCCGCTGGGTGATGAGCTCGCCCAGCCACATGATCATGGCGGTGCCGGCGGTGAGGGTGGTGACGATGAGCAGGACCCGCGGGGCCGAGAAGTTGGGGATCAGGTCGATGCCGGAGAGGGCCTGGGACCCGAGGAAGCTGCCGCCGCCCTGGTGGAGGGCGAAGACGATGCCGGTCGACTGCATGAGGGCCAGGGCCACGGTCAGGTAGCGCGTCCACTGGGTGATCTTCTTCTGCCCCACCTGGCCCTGCTGCTGCCACTCCTCCAGCTTGGGGATCACCACGGCCAGCAGCTGCATGATGATCGAGGACGTGATGTAGGGCATGATCCCCAGCGCGAACACGGCCACGTTGGTGAGCGCTCCGCCTGAGAACAGGTCGAGGAATTCCAGCGCCCCACCCTCGGCCCGCCGGCGGTCGAGCTCCTGGATGGCCGAGAAGTCCACATACGGCAGCGGGATGTGGGAACCCGCGCGGTAGATGGCGATCACGATGACCGTGAAGAGGATCTTGTTCCGAAGGTCGGCCACCCGGAACATGTTCCGTAGGCGTGACAGCATCGGAACCTACCTCCTGAAGGCGTTGGCGGGGACGGGGAGGATCGCCAACTCTACCTGTTCATCAGGGCGTTGCCCTTGGCTGGCGGCCGGCGCAGACCACCTTCGGGGA
>JBOGFE010000349.1:0-3524 GCA_050741935.1 Acidimicrobiia bacterium
CCCTGCGGGGGCTGATACCCCAGGAACGCAACCTCGAGATCGAGATCGCCGGCCTGTACTGGCACTTCGTCGACGTGGTCTGGATCATCATCTTCACCGTCGTCTACCTCGTCCCCAACTAAGGAGCGGGCATCGTGGAGGAGACCGCCACCCTGGAGGCCGCCCCCGGTGACGAGGCCCCCGCGGCCCACGACGCCCACGCCCACCCGACCCCGCTCAAGTACGTCGGTATCGCCGCCATCCTGGCCTTCGTGACCGCCGTCGAGGTCGGCCTCTACTACCTCGACATGCCAGACAAGGTCCTGGTGGCCATGCTCCTCGGCCTGGCCTTCATCAAGTTCGCCATGGTGGCCGCCTACTTCATGCACCTCAAGTTCGACGGGCGCCTGCTGCGCCGGCTGTTCGTCACCGGGATCCTGCTGGCCCTCGGCGTCTACACCATCGCCCTGCTCACGCTGGACGTGCTCCTCGGTTGAAGAAGCGGAGTTGCTCATGAAGGGGTTCCGGAGGCGAATCCTCACTCCCATGGCCATCCCCCTGACGGCCACGCTCGTGGTCGTGGTCGTGGTGTTCAACTTCTCCCGGGTTCTCCTCGTCCTCGAGCGCCAGAACAGCGCCGCCATCGCCACGATGGCCGCCGTCGTGGTCGCCTCCGGCGTCCTCGGGGCCAGCGCCTGGTTCTCGACCCGCGCCGAGGCCCGCGCCGCCGCGCTGACCGTGCTCGCCTCCGCTGGTGTGCTCCTGGTCTTCGCCGGGGGATACGGGCTGGGAGCCACCGGGGAAGGCCATGGCGAAGGTGGAGGGGAGGGCGAGCTCGCCGCCGGTGAGGCCGAGCCCGGGGGCGAGCTCAACGTGGTGGCCAAGGACCCCTTCCTCTTCGAGCCCAAGGAGCTGACCGTCCCCGCCGGCGAGGTCACGGTCAACCTCAAGAACGAGGGCGCGATCGTCCACACCTTCCTGATCGAGCAGGTGCCCACCCTGGAGAAGATGGTGGCGTCAGGCAGCAGGCGCCAGGCCGAGGGGAAGGGCCCCACCGCCACCGCCACCGTCAAGCTCAAGCCGGGGGACTACGTCTACTTCTGCGACGAGCGGGGCCACCGCGGCGCGGGCATGGAAGGCAAGCTCACCGTGACCAAGGGTGGCGGCCAGGGGGGCAAGCCCGGCGGCGGCGGTGAGGCCAACGTGGTGGCCAAGGATCCCTTCCTGTTCGAGCCCAAGGAGCTCACCGTCCCGGCCGGCAAGGTCAAGGTGAACCTGAAGAACGAAGGCGCCATCGTCCACACCTTCGCCTTCGAGGGGGTCGACGGATTCGAGAAGCTGATCGCCTCGGGCACCCGGCGCCAGGCCGAGGGGAAGGGCCCCGAGGCCAACGGCACCGCCGACCTGAAACCGGGGACCTACGTCTTCTACTGCGACGAACGGGGCCACCGCGGCGCCGGCATGGAAGGCAAGCTCACCGTGACCGAGGGCGGCGGAACCGCGGCGGCCGGTGGTGAGAAGGCCGGGAAGGGTGGCGGCGAGGCCAACGTGCTGGCCAAGGACCCCTTCCTGTACGAGCCCAAGGAGCTGACCGTTCCCGCCGGGACGGTCACGATCAACCTGAAGAACGAAGGAGCCATCGTCCACACCCTCGCCTTCGAGGGCGTCGACGGGTTCGAGAAGCTGATCGCCTCGGGCACCCGGCGCCAGGCCGAGGGCAAGGGCCCGACCGCCTCCGGCACGGCCAAGCTGAAACCGGGGACCTACGTCTTCTACTGCGACGAACGAGGCCACCGCGGCGCGGGCATGGAGGGCAAGCTCACCGTCAGCTGAGCACGCCGACGTAGCCTGGCGCCCGTCGACCGACGGACTCCGGGGAGGGTGGCGTGACGTGCCCGTTCTGAGTGGCACGGGGTCATGGACCGCTTCATGCGGATCCTGAGCGACGGCGTCCACCGCTTCGAAGGCACGGTCGACAAGTTCACCGGCGACGGGGTCATGGCCCTGTTCGGAGCCCCCGTCGCCCACGAGGATCACGCCCGCCGGGCCTGCTACGCCGCCCTCCACCTGGCCGACGCCATCGGCGGCTACGCCGAGGACCTGCGCCGGACGAAGGGCCTCAGCTTCCACGTCCGCATCGGCATCAACTCGGGCGAGGTCGTCGTCGGCGCCATCGGCGACGACTCCCACATGGAGTACACGGCCGTGGGCCACACGGTCGGCCTCGCCTCGCGCATGGAGGCCCTGGCCGAACCGGGGAAGGCATACCTGACCGAGCACACCGCCCGGCTGGCCCAGGGCTACTTCCGGCTCCGGGATCTGGGCACCTTCACGGTGAAGGGGGCGCGGGAGCCCGGCCAGCCGGGAGTTCCTCGAGATGCTGGTCGAGTCCTACCCGGGCACCAGGACGCTCGTCCTCACCAACTTCCGTCCCGAGTTCCAGGCCGGCTGGATGCGGCACTCCTACTACCGCCAGCTGTCCCTGGCCGCCCTGGGCGTGGAGGCCGTCCGGGCCCTGCTCGCCGACCTCCTCGGCACCCATCCCTCGCTCCGCCGGCTGGCGGACCTGATCATCGAGCGGACGGGAGGAAACCCCTTCTTCGTCGAGGAGGTGGTCAGGACACTGATCGAGGAGCAGATGCTCGAGGGGGGTTCCGGCGCCTACCGGCTCACCTGCGGCATCGAGGACCTGCGCGTCCCGCCCACCCTCCAGTCGCTCCTCTCGGCCCGCATCGACCGGCTCCCGGTCCAGGACAAACAGGTGCTCCAGACCGCGGCCGTGGTCGGCCGCACCTTCTCCGAGCCGGTCCTGCGGCCGCCCGCCGCTCCGCCTTCCGGGACATCCCGGAAGCCCAGCGGCGCTGGCAGGCCACGGTGCGGCTCCTGGCCGGTGTCCCGGAGTCCGACGAGACCCTGGACCTCGGGGGCACGGCCCGGGCGCGCCTGGCCCGCATCGCCTTCCGGCTCGGCGCCCAACCCGGAGAAGCGGAGGCGATGGCCGACGAGGCCCGCGCCCTGGCCGAACGTCGGGGGGATCCGGTCGGGCTGGCCATGGCCGTCTACGCCAAGGGTTTCCTCCTCTTCGGGCTCGGCCGGCTCGATGAGGCCGTCACCCTGCTGAGCGAGGCGATCCGGCTGGGTGACGAGATCGGCAACCGGGAGATCGGCATCGCCCGCACCATCCTGGCCTTCGTGCTCACGGTCAGAGGTCCGCTGCCCCTCGGGCTCACCCACATCGACGAGATGCTCGAGCTGGCGGGGGGAGACACCGATCTGGGCTCGGTCCTGTTCGGCGCCGGACTGGTCCACTACAGCCACTTCCACCGAGCCTGGCTGCTGGCCCGCATGGGCCGCCTCGACGACGCCACCCGGGCCGCCGATCGGGCGGTGGCCATCGGACGGGAGCGGTCAGAGCCGGACCCGGTGGCCTTCGCTCTGCCGGTGCACTCGCTCGTCGCCTTCCTGGCGGGCCGGGGCGAGGGCGCCGTCGGGCGGGCCATGGAGGCCGTCGGGCTCGCCGACGAGCTCGGAAGCCCGTTCCACGA
>JBOGFE010000350.1:0-10849 GCA_050741935.1 Acidimicrobiia bacterium
GACCTACCACGTCGGCGAAGTCGATGTCAGGGCCCTGCGCGGCGTTTCGCTCGACGTGCAGCCGGGAGAGTTCATTGCCCTGACTGGGCCGTCCGGGTCGGGCACGTCGACCTTCATGCACCTGCTCGGGTGTCTCGATCGGCCGACTTCGGGATCCTACCGGCTCAACAGCCGCGACGTGGCCAAGCTGTCGAAGCGCGAACTCGCGCGCGTGCGCAACAAGGAGATCGGGTTCGTCTTTCAGGGATTCAACCTTCTGCCGCGAACGACGGCGCTCGAAAACGTCGAGCTCCCGCTGCTGTATGCGGGTGGCATCAAGGGCTCCAAGCGACATACGCTGGCGAAGGCCGCGCTCGAATCGGTGGGGCTCGGTGACCGGATGCACCATCATCCGAACCAGATGTCGGGCGGGCAGCAGCAGCGTGTCGCCATCGCCCGGGCGCTCGTGACGAGTCCGGTGCTGTTGCTCGCCGACGAGCCGACGGGCAATCTCGATTCGCGCACCAGCGTGGAGGTCATGGATATCTTTCAGCGCTTGAACATCGAGCGGGGTCTGACGATCGTGCTCGTCACTCACGAGCGCGACATCGCCGAATACGGCACGCGCATCGTGTCGTTTCGCGACGGCCGCGTGCGCGCGGATCAGCCCGTCGAAACCCGCAGGACGGCAGGCCGCCCAGCCCGGCCATGATCTGGCCGACGATCTCCATGACGTCCACCTTGACGGCGTTGTCGGGGGCCTTGATGTCGCCGCTCGGCTGGTCGAAGTCGACCCGCAGCGCCACCCGCCCGGCGGGCGGCTGGTCGGCGAACTGCCCGAGGTCGAGCTCGGCCCGGGTGATCCGGCCGTCGTCGGTCCACACGTCGAGGGACACCGACCGGTCGGGCACCTCGGTGGCCGGCGGCGGGGTCAGGCCGGGCATGGCGAACAGCTCGCCCATGACGGGCACGAGGCGCTCGTACACCTGCCGGACGGGGACGGTCAGGCGGTAGTGCAGGCCGGGGTCCTCCTGGCCCAGGCGCTTGACGTCGACGTCCTCCCCGAAGGTGGCCGACACCGCCTCGAGCAGCTTCGAGAGCTGGGGGGCCCCGATCTCGGGCACCTCGCCGCCGGGCTGCTGGGCGGCACCCTCGGCCATGGCTTCGAGGGGGGCGAGGTCGAAGGAGAGCCACTTGCCGGCCACGGCATCGGCCACGAAGCCGAGCCCGGCCTGCTGGGCGCCGTTGACGACCTCGGCGAGCGTCCCGGCTTCGGCCTCGAAGAGGCGCACCAGCCCGGCCACGTCACCCCGGACGAACAGGGTCTTGTCGACGACCCGCAGCTCGATCGCCTGGTCGACGTCGCCGACGTCGACGGCGAGGGCGAAGCGGTCGTCGTCGAGGGTGTTCTCATCCCCGCCGTCCACGGCCACGGTGATGCTGCTCCCGGTGAGGACGTCGAGGAACTGACGGTCCTCCTCGCTCGGCTCGAGGAGGGCGGCCAGATCGGTTTCGTCTGCCACCAGGCTGAGGGTGAACCGGCCCTGCTGACCGTCGAAGGTGGACTGCGCGGCCTGGCGGACGGCGACGCGCGGGGCCACGACCTCGGCCGCCTTTCCGCAGGCGGCGACGGCCAGACCCATCACGACAACGACGGCACCGGCGCGACGCAGGTTCATCAGGAGGCTCCCTCTCTCCTAGGGCCTATCGGCCAAATCCGCCCGTCACTTGACCGCTCGCTGACACCTCGTCCGCACGCAGCGTAGTGGTGGCCCGGGCCGGGCGCTTGCGTGTTATGTTGAATCAACGACCGTGAAGGGGATCCTGTGAGGTTCCCACGGAGGAGAGGCCTTGCGCGAACAGCCGGCATGGAGCGCCCCTGACCCGACACCGGGGAAGGGGCTTTGGCTTCTCCGGGCCAAGGTCTTCGACGCCACCGACCTGAAGCGGGCCACCATCCGCATCGGCCACGAGATCGTGGAGCGCAACCACGGCGCCGGCGATCTCGTCCTCATCGGGCTCTACACCCGGGGGGTGGCGGTGGCGGAGCGGCTGGCCGCCGCCATCGCCTCCTTCGAAGGCGTCGACGTGCCCGTCGGCGCCCTCGACGTGTCCTTCTACCGGGACGACATCGGCCTGCGGCCCGCCCCCGCCCTGCGCAAGACCGACGTGCCCGTCGACGTCACCGGCCGGGTGGTGGTCCTGTGCGACGACGTGCTCTTCACCGGCCGCACGGTGCGGGCCGCCCTCGACGCGGTGATCGACTTCGGCCGGCCCCAGGCCATCCAGCTGGCCGTCCTGGTCGACCGGGGCCATCGTGAGCTCCCGATCCGGGCCGACTACGTGGGCAAGAACCTGCCGACCAAATGGGACGAGGACGTACGCGTCCGCCTCGCCGAGGTGGACGGGGAGGACGGGATCGAGATCTGGGACTGCGTCGGTGAGGACGGGGACACCCCGGGCCCCGGTGGCGAGGACGGAGAGGTGGAGCCGTGAAGCACCTGCTGGGAATCGACGACCTCGGCGCCGAGGGCATCGCCGAGGTGATGGCCATGGCCGAGTCGTTCCTCGAGGTCACCCGCCGCGACATCCCCAAGGTGCCCGCCCTGCGGGGCAAGACGGTGGTGTCCATGTTCTACGAGGACTCCACCCGCACCCGGCTGTCGTTCGAGACGGCGGCCAAGCGCCTGTCGGCCGACACCATGACCTTCACCGCCGGCAGCTCGGCGGTGCGCAAGGGAGAGTCGCTCCTCGACACCGTGCGCACGGTGGAGGCCATGGGCATCGACGCCATCGTGGTCCGGCACCGCTCCGCCGGAGTGCCCCACCGCATGGCGGGCTGGACCCAGGCGTCGGTGGTCAACGCCGGCGACGGCTGGCACGAGCACCCCACCCAGGCGCTGCTCGACGTCTTCACCCTGCGCCTGCACCGGGGCGCCGACCTGTCCGGCCTGTCGGTGGCCATCGTCGGCGACGTGAAGCACTCCCGGGTGGCCCGCTCCAACGTCAAGGCGCTCACCGCCCTCGGGGCCGACGTCACCCTCGTCGGGCCGCCCACCCTCATGCCCCCCGACCTCACCGGCTGGCCGGTCCGGGTCAGCCACGACCTCGACGACGTGCTCGGCACCTTCGACGTCTACTACGTGCTGCGCATCCAGCGGGAGCGCATCAGCGAGGCGCTCTTCCCCACGCTGCGGGAGTACGCCAACCGCTACGGCCTGACCGAGGAGCGCCTGGCCCGCCTCGGCGCCGACGTCCTGATCATGCACCCCGGCCCCACCAACCGGGGCGTGGAGATCGCCGCCAACGTGGCCGACGACCCCCGGTCGGTGATCACCGAGCAGGTGGCCAACGGGGTGGCCGTCCGCATGGCGGTGCTCTACCGGCTCCTGGCCGGCGACGGCCGGCGCCCACCCGAGATGCTGAGCGAACTGGAGGGCGCCCGTGCCTGATCTCGTGCTCAGGGGCGGCACCGTGGTCGACGCCACCGGCGAGCGCCCCGCCGACGTGGTGGTGCGCGACGGGATCATCACCGACGTCGGAGCCGGTGTGCCGCTCCCGGCCGGGGCCGACGTCCTCGACGTGGAGGGCTGCATCGTCGCCCCCGGCCTGGTCGACCTCCACGCCCACCTCCGGGAGCCCGGCGACGAGGACGCCGAGACCATCGAGAGCGGCGCCCGGGCCGGTGCCCTGGGGGGTTACACGGCGGTGGTGGCCATGCCCAACACCGACCCGCCCATCGACTCCGCCGCCGTGGTCGACCAGATCCGCCGGGCGGGCCGCGACGCCGCCTGCCACGTCAGCGTGTCCGGGTGCATCACCAAGGAGCGGGCCGGGGCCGAGCTCGCCCCGCTGGGCGAGCTGCACGCCATGGGGGTGCGCATCTTCACCGACGACGGGGCCTGCGTGGCCGACGGCGGCCTCATGCGCCGGGCCCTGGAGTACGCCTCGGCCCTTCCCGGCGCCGTCCTGGCCCAGCACTGCGAGGACCCCGCCCTGGCCCGGGGCGGCCACATGCACGAGGGTCCGTGGTCGTCATGGCTCGGGATCCCGGGCCAACCCGGTGAGGCGGAATCGGTGGTGGTGGCCCGCGACCTCGCCCTCTGCGCCCTCACCGGCGCCCGGGTCCACTTCCTCCATCTCTCCAGCGCCGCCTCGGTGGAGCTGGTGCGGGCGGCCAAGGCCCGGGGCCTCCCCGTCACCGCCGAAGCCACCCCCCACCACTTCACCCTCACCCACGCCAACTGCAGCGGCTACGACCCGCTCTTCAAGGTCAACCCGCCGTTGCGGGCCGACGAGGACGTGGCCGCCATCAAGGCCGGGCTGGCCGACGGGACGATCGACGCCATCGCCACCGACCACGCGCCCCATCCCAAGGAGGAGAAGGAACGGCCCTTCGACGAGGCGCCCCCGGGGATGCTGGGGCTCGAGACCGCGCTCTCGCTCACCCTCACCGAGCTGGTGGCGGCCGAGGTGCTGACCCTGGCCCAGGCCCTGGCCCTCCTCTCCTGGCGGCCGGCGGCCGTCGCCGGCCTGGCCGAGCACGGCGGCCCCGTCGAGCCGGGGCGCCCGGCCCACATGTGCGTCATCGACCCCGCCGCGGTGTGGGAGGTCGACCCCTCCCGCCTGGCCAGCAAGGCCCGCAACACCCCCTACGCCGGCCGCAAGCTGACCGGCCGCGTCCGGCACACCATCTACGCCGGGATTCCGGTCGTGCTCGACGGAGTCGCCCAACGATGACGAGCAAGACGTGCGAAGCACGGCTTGGTGGCTGGGGCAGGGGTCCCCGGCCACACCGCGATGAGCCGCCAGGCGAAGAGCCGTGAGCACAGTTCCGGCGCTACTGGTACTGGCCGACGGAGCAACGTTCGAGGGGGAGGCGGTCGGGGACGTGCCCGCCGCCGCCACCGCCGGGGAGGTGGTGTTCAACACCGCCCTGGCCGGCTACCAGGAGGTGCTGACCGACCCGTCCTACGCCGGCCAGGTCATCACCTTCACCTACCCCCACATCGGGAACTACGGGGTGAACCCGGCCGACGCGGAGTCCGACCGGCCCCACTGCGCCGGCGTCGTCGTCCGGGACCTGTCCCGCCGGGCGTCCAACTGGCGGTCGACCGAGGATCTCGGGGCGTGGATGCGCCGCCACCGCCTCCCGGGGATCACCGGCATCGACACCCGCCGGCTCACCCGCCACCTGCGCGCCCACGGCGCCCTGCCCGGAGCCTTCGGCACCGACGAGCCCGCCGTCCGGGTGGCGGCCACCTCGGCGGTGGGCACCGACGGCCTCGACCTGGTGGCCACCGTGACCGCCACCGAGCCCTACGCCGCCCCCGGCAACGACCCCGACGCCCCCTATTCGGTGGTGGCCTACGACTTCGGCATCAAGGCCTCGATCCTGTCCCGGCTCACCGCCGCCGGCTGCCGGGTCGAAGTCGTTCCGGCCTCCACTCCGGCGGCCGAGGTGCTCGCCCGCCGGCCCGATGGTGTCTTCCTGTCCAACGGTCCGGGGGACCCCGCCGGCGTGGCCGGCGCCCCGGAGGCCATCGCCGCCCTGGTCGGCGAGGTGCCCGTCTTCGGGATCTGCCTGGGCCACCAGCTCCTCGGGCTCGCCCTCGGCGGCCGCACCACCAAGCTCGCCTTCGGCCACCACGGCGCCAACCATCCCGTGCGCCGCCTGGCCGACGGCACGGTGGAGATCACCAGCCAGAACCACAACTACGCCGTCGGCGCCGACTCGATCCCCGGCGACGTGGTCGTCACCCACGTCAACCTCAACGACGGCGTGGTCGAGGGCCTGGCCGTCCCCGGCCTGCGGGCCTTCTCGGTCCAGTACCACCCCGAGGCGGCCCCCGGTCCCCACGACGCCGCCTACCTCTTCGACGAGTTCACCACCCTGATGGGGAACGGCCGGGCATGGGGCAGGCCCCGGGGCTCAGGCAACGAGGCTGGTGCTTCCATGCTCCGGAGGAGCCGGGCGCAGGGACCCGGCGGGAAATAGGCGATGCCCAGGCGGACGGACCTGCACACCATCCTCGTCATCGGCTCCGGGCCGATCGTCATCGGCCAGGCCTGCGAGTTCGACTACTCGGGCACCCAGGCCTGCAAGGTGCTTCGGGCCGAGGGCTTCCGGGTGGTGCTCATCAACTCCAACCCGGCCACCATCATGACCGACCCCGACCTGGCCGACGCCACCTACGTCGAGCCCCTCGACCTCGACAGCCTCACCCGGGTGATCGCGGCCGAGCGACCGGACGCCATCCTCCCGACCCTCGGCGGGCAGACGGCCCTCAACCTGGCCATCGCCGCCGCCGAGGCCGGGGTGCTCGACGAGTACGGCGTGGCCCTCATCGGGGCCGGGGTGGAAGCCATCCAGACCGCCGAGGACCGCCGCCGGTTCAAGGCGGCCATGGTCGAGATCGGCCTGTCGGTCCCCCACTCGGGGATCGCCTACACCCTGGCCGAGGCCATGGCCGTGGGGGAGGAGATCGGATTCCCCGTCATCGTCCGGCCCTCCTTCATCCTGGGCGGGGGCGGCACCGGCATGGCCGCCGGCCCCGGTGAGCTGGAAGCCGTGGCCGCCGCCGGCCTGTCGGCCAGCCCCATCGGCGAGATCCTCATCGAGCAGTCGGTGGCGGGCTGGAAGGAATACGAGCTCGAGGTGATGCGCGACGGGGCGGGCAACGCCGTGGTGGTGTGCTCCATCGAGAACTTCGATCCCATGGGGGTCCACACCGGGGACTCCATCACCGTGGCGCCGGCCCAGACCCTCACCGACGTCGAGTACCAGGCCATGCGCGACGCCGCCTTCGCCTGCATCCGCCGCATCGGGGTGGAGACGGGGGGTTCCAACATCCAGTTCGCCGTCAACCCGGCCGACGGCGAGATGGTGGTCATCGAGATGAACCCCCGGGTGTCGCGTTCCTCGGCCCTCGCCTCCAAGGCCACCGGCTTCCCCATCGCCAAGATCGCGGCCAAGCTGGCCGTCGGCTACCGCCTCGACGAGGTCGTGAACGACATCACCGGGGAGACGCCGGCCAGCTTCGAGCCCACCATCGACTACGTGGTGGTCAAGGTGCCCCGCTTCGCCTTCGAGAAGTTCTCCGGGGTGGCCGCCACGCTCGGGACCAAGATGCAGTCGGTGGGCGAGGTCATGGCCATCGGCCGCACCTTCCCCGAGGCCTTCCAGAAGGCCATGCGCTCGCTGGAGACGGGCCGGCACGGCCTCAACTGCGACCCCGCCGAGGCCGCCCACGACGACGTCGACCTCGACGAGCTCGTCCGCCGCTCCGCCGTCGCCACCCCCGAGCGGCCCTACCAGATGGAGGCCGCCCTCCGGCGGGGGGCGAGCGTGGAGCGCCTGGCCGACGCCAGCGCCGTCGACCCCTGGTTCATCGACCAGGTCGCCGCCATCTGCGAGGAGCGGGCCCGCCTCGCCGTCCTGGACGGACCCGGCGCCCTGTCGGTGGCGGACTGGCGGCGGGCCAAGCGGGCCGGGTTCGCCGACGCCCAGCTCGCCTACCTGTGGGGGACGGACGCCGACTCGGTCCGGTCGGCCCGCCTCGCCGCGGGCGTGGCCGCCACCATGAAGACCGTCGACACCTGCGCCGCCGAGTTCGCCGCCCGCACCCCCTACCACTACTCCACCTACGAGGACGAGGACGAGGTCGCCCCCCTGGAGCGGCCGGCCGTGGTGATCCTGGGCAGCGGCCCCAACCGGATCGGCCAGGGGATCGAGTTCGACTACGCCTGCGTGCACGCCGCCTTCGAGCTGTCCGCCGCCGGCTACGAGACCGTCATGGTCAACTGCAACCCCGAGACCGTCTCCACCGACTACGACACCTCGGACCGCCTGTTCTTCGAGCCCCTCACCCAAGAGGACGTCCTCAACATCTGCGACCGGCTCCGCCCGTCGGGTCCGGGACTGGCCGGTGTCATCGTGGGCCTCGGCGGGCAGACGCCCCTCAAGCTGGCGCACGACCTCGAGGCCGCGGGGGTGCGCGTGCTGGGTACCAGCCCCGACGCCATCGACCTGGCCGAGGACCGGGAGCGCTTCAACGAGCTCTGCCGGCGCATCGCCATCCCCCAGCCCGAAGGGGGGGTGGTCACCGGGGCCGGGGCGGCCCTCGATGTGGCCCGGCGCATCGGCTATCCGGTGCTGGTCCGCCCCTCCTACGTACTCGGGGGCCGGGCCATGGAGATCGTCTACGACGACGCCGGGCTCGCCTCGGCCATGGCCGCCCTGGCCGCCTCCGTGGAAGGCCAGGGGGGCCTGTCGGCCTCCCGCCCGGTGCTCATCGACCGGTTCCTGGAGGACGCCACCGAGGTCGACGTGGACGCCGTGCGCGACGCCACCGGCGAGGTGCTCATCGGCGGGGTCATGGAGCACATCGAACAGGCGGGGGTGCATTCGGGGGACTCGGCCTGTGCCATCCCGCCGCCGACCCTCACGGGCGACGTGGTGGCCACCATCGAGGACCACACCCGCCGCCTGGCCGAGGCCCTCGGCGTCGTCGGCCTGCTCAACGTGCAGTACGCGGTGAAGGACGGTGTCGTCCACGTGCTCGAGGCCAACCCCCGGGCCAGCCGCACCGTGCCCTTCGTGTCCAAGGCCATCGCCGTGCCGCTGGCCAAGGTCGCCGCCCGGGTCATGGTCGGCGCCTCCCTCGAGGACCTGCGCGCCGAAGGTCTCCTGCCCGCCGGCGACCTGCGCCTCCGGGGCGGGCACGTGGCCGTGAAGGAGGCCGCCCTGCCCTTCGACCGCTTCGGGGTGGACACGCTCCTCGGCCCCGAGATGCGCTCCACCGGCGAGGTGATGGGGATCGACCGGACCTTCGGCCTGGCCTTCGCCAAGAGCCAGATGGCCGTCGGCAACCGCCTCCCCGACCGGGGGACGGTGTTCCTCTCCCTGGCCGACCGGGACAAGCCCACCGGGCTCGTCGTCGCCCGGCGCTTCACCGACCTGGGCTTCGCCCTGGTGGCCACCTCGGGTACGGCGGCCGCCTGTGAGGCGGACGGGATCCCCGTCTCGGCGGTGGTGGCCAAGCGGGGCGACGAGCCCGGGGCCCGGGGTGCCCCCGAGATGATCGGCATCGATGCGGTGGACCTCATCGCCTCGGGCAAGGTCGACCTGGTGGTGAACACCCCCCGGGGCCGCGGCCCCCGGGCCGACGGCGACCACATCCGCCTGGCCGCCAGCACCCATGGGGTGCCGTGCATGACCACCGTGGCCGCCGCCCTGGCCGCCGCCGCCGGCATCGCCGAATGGCGCGTGTCCGAGCACCGGGTCCGCTCCCTCCAGGAGTACCACGCCGACGACCAGCTCCGGTTCGCGCTGTGAGGGGTCGGCCCGTCGATCTGACCGCCGCCCTCGGGCCCCTCGTCCTCCCCAACCCGATCGTCGCCGCCTCGGGTACCTACGGGCACTCCGACGAGGTGGCCCGCCTCGGTGATCCGTCCGCCATCGGGGCGGTCACGGCCAAGTCCCTCTCGCCCTTTCCCTGGGACGGCAACCCCGCCCCCCGGGTGGTGGACGCCACCGCCGGGATGCTCAACTCCGTCGGCCTCCAGAACCCCGGCGTCGACGCCTGGCTGGAGCACGACCTGCCCCCCCTCCTGGCCCGGGGCGCCCGGGTCATCGCCTCCATCTGGGGCCGGACCATCGACGACTTCGCCAAGGCGGCGGCCGGGATCGCCCCCGCCGCCGACCGCCTCGTGGCCCTCGAGGTCAACGTCTCCTGCCCCAACCTCGAGGACCGCGGCCAGATGTTCGCCCACCACCGGGAGACCACCGCCGCCGTCATCCGGGCCGCGGTGGTCGAGGTCGGCGACCTGCCCGTCTTCGCCAAGCTCTCCCCCAACGTCACCGACCTGCGGCCCATCGCCGCCGCCGCCATGGACGCCGGCGCCACCGGGCTGACCCTGGTCAACACCCTGCTCGGCCTGGCCATCGACGCCGGGCAGCGCCGGCCCAAGCTCGGCGCCGGGGGCGGGGGCCTGTCCGGGCCGGCCATCAAGCCGGTCGCCCTCCGGGCGGTGTGGGAGGTCTCCGGGGCCCTGCCCGGCGTTCCCATCATCGGTACCGGCGGGGTGGCCAGCGGCCTCGACGCCGTCGAGATGCTCCTGGCCGGCGCCAGCGCCGTGGGGGTGGGGACGGCCACCTTCCACGACCCCCGGGCTCCGCAGCGGATCGCCGGCGAGCTGGCCGACTGGTGCCGGCGCCACGGCGTGGCCCGCAGCGCCGACCTGATCGGTGCCCTCGAGCTGTGAGGGACCGTCTCGCCCTGGCGCTCGACGTGGACGACCTCGAGGCCGCCGTCAAGCTCGCGGCCCGGCTCGACCCCTGGTTCGGGATCGTCAAGGTCGGCCTCGAGCTGTTCACCGTGGCCGGGCCCGCCGCCGTCGAAGCCCTGTCGACCCCGGAGCGGCGGGTGTTCCTCGACCTCAAGCTCCACGACATCCCCACCACCGTCGGACGGGCGGCCCGGGCGGTGGGTGGACTCGGCGTCTCTTTCCTCACTCTTCACTGCGCCGGCGGCGTCGACATGGTCCGGGCCGGAGCCGAGGGTCTGGCCGAGGGCGCGGCCGGCGCCGGTCACCGGGAGCCGGTGGCCCTCGGGGTGACGGTGCTCACCAGTGAGCCCGACGCCTCCGCCTTTCCCGCCCGCCTCGAGGTGGCCGCGGCCGCCGGCTGCGGGGGCGTGGTCTGCTCGGTGGCCGAGGCGGGACGGGTGAAAGCGGCCGGGGACCTCCTCGCCGTGGTGCCCGGCATCCGCCTCCCCGGAGGGGCGGCCCACGACCAGGCCCGGGCGGGCTCGCCGGCCGAGTCGCTGGCCGCCGGAGCCGACGTGCTGGTCGTCGGGCGGGCCGTGAC
>JBOGFE010000351.1:0-3186 GCA_050741935.1 Acidimicrobiia bacterium
GCGCAGGGGCCTCCCGTGCCCTTCGGTGGGCCCCGCTCCCCGTGGGGAAGCCGCCTGGCCCGGGCCGTCCACGCCGCCGTCCTCGGCCCGTCGGGCTGATGGGCACCGGGGACGTGCACCTCCCGGCCGGGGTCTCCGCCGGCCAGGTCGAGGGCCGCCTCCTCGGGGCCGGGACCCTGCCGGCGGCCTGGGGGAAGGGTTTCGCCGCCACCCCCGACCGGCGGGTGCTCTGGAGCGCCGAGGCGGGCTGGTTGACGGCCGGCGCCCTGGACGCCGCCAGCCGGCGGGTGGCGGGGCGCTTCCACCGGGCCGGGCTGCGGCCCGGGGACCGGATCCTGATGAGCGCGGCGGCCTCCGCGGCCTACGTCACCGCCCACCTGGCCGCCATGCGCCTCGGTCTCGTGGTGGTGCCGGCCAACCCGGCCTACCGGGAACGGGAGGTGGCCCACCTGGTCACCGACGCCGAGCCGGCGGCGGCGGTGGTGGACGACCCCGACCGGGCGGCCTGGGTGCGGCGGGCGGCCCCGGGGGCCGTGGTGGTCGCGACGCCCGAGGTCGACCTGCCCGACGGGCCCGGGGACCACCCGGCCCTCGACGCCGCCGCGCCGGGCGACCCCGCTCTGCTCGGCTACACGTCGGGGACCACCGGCGCCCCCAAGGGTGCGGTCCTGTCCCACGCCAACCTGCTGGCCACCACCGAGGCGGTGCGGCTCGCCTGGCGCTGGAACGCCGACGACCGGCTGGTCCTCGCCCTGCCCCTGTTCCACATGCACGGCCTCGGTGTCGGCCTCCACGGCACGCTCCTGGCCGGTGCCTCGGTCGTGCTCCTCCCCCGCTTCGACCCCGATGCCGTCCTCGACGCCGCCCGGCACCACGCCGCCACCTTGTTCTTCGGGGTGCCCACCATGTACAGCCGGCTGGCCACCTCCCCGCGGCTCGCCGAGCTGGGCCGGCTGCGGCTGTGCGTGTCGGGCTCGGCGCCGTTGCCGCCGGCCGTCTTCTCCCGGGTGGCGGCGGGGGGCGGGCAGCCGCCCCTGGAGCGCTACGGCATGACCGAGACGGGGATGAACGTCTCCAACCCCCACGACGGCGAGCGCCGGCCGGGCACGGTCGGGTTCCCCTTGCCGGGCGTGGAGCTCGGTCTGGCCGGGGAGGGCGGCGCCCCGGGCGAGATCCTCCTCCGGGGACCCAACGTCTTCTCCGGGTACTGGCGCAACGCCGCCGCCACCGAGGAAGCCTTCGCCGACGGCTGGTTCCGCACGGGCGACATCGGCGAGCTGGATGACCGCGGCTACCTGCGCATCGCCGGCCGCCGGACGGAGCTCATCATCACCGGCGGCTACAACGTCTACCCCCGCGAGGTGGAGGACGTCCTGGCCACCCATCCCCGGGTGGCGGAGGTGGCCGTCGCCGGCGTGGCCGACGAGGAGTGGGGCGAGGTGGTCACCGCCTGGGTCGTCCCCGCCGGCGACCCCCCCGAGGAGAAGGACCTCCTGGCCCACGCCGCCGGGCAGCTGGCCGCCTTCAAGTGCCCCCGGGCCGTCCATTTCGTCGCCGCCCTGCCCCGCAACGCCATGGGCAAGCTCCTGCGTCACCAGCTCGGCGCCCGGCTTTGACAGGGGCGGCGACGGCCCATACGGTGCCGGACGCAGCTCAGGGAAGCCGGTGCGACACCGGCGCTGTCCCGCAACTGTGACCGGGGAGTGACCCGCCAACATGCCACTGGCCGGCGACGGCCGGGAAGGCGGCGGTGAGCGTCGATCCGGGAGCCAGGAGACCTGACTGCCGACTCACCAAGGAGACGCGTGGACGTCGCAACGGAAGGGCTGCGGTGATCACCCTCGTTCTCGGGGGGGTCCGCTCGGGGAAGTCGGAGGTGGCCGAGCGCCTGGCCGGCGCCGGTCCGCTCACCTACCTGGCCACCGGCCTGGTCGGCGACGACGACTTCGCCGTCCGGGTGGCCCGCCACCGGGAACGCCGGCCGGCGGCGTGGTCCACGGTCGAGGAGCCCCGGGCCGTCCCCGAGGTCCTCCACCATCTGGAGGGGACGGTCCTGCTCGACGCCGTCGGCACCTGGCTGGCCAACGATCCCGAGCCCGACCTCGACGGCCTGGTGGCCGCCCTCACCACCCGGGCGGGCGACACCATCGTCGTCTCCGAGGAGGTCGGCCTGGGCGTGCACCCCGTCACCGAGGTGGGCCGGCGCTTCGCCGACACGCTGGGAGAGGCCAACCGGCGCCTGGCCGAGGTGGCCGACCGGTGCCTGCTGGTGGTGGCGGGACGGGTGGTGGAGCTGCCCCCCTCCCCATCACCGGGGCCGGCGAAGGAGGCAGCGGCGCCGGCCGGCGGACGACCGGCCGGCGGGTTCAGATCCGCCCTCGCCTTCCTCACTCCCCTCGGCGGCGCCGCCCTCCCCGGGCCGGGGACCCTGGCCTGGCTGCCGGTGGTCGGCGTCCTCCTGGGGCTCGGCCTCGGCGGGCTGTGGTGGGGGGCCGAGGACCTGCTCGGTCCGCTGGCCGGCGCCGCCGTGGTGGTCGCCGCCGACCTGGCCGCCACCGGCGCCCTCCACTTCGACGGCCTGGTCGACTCGGCCGACGGGCTCCTCCCCCACCTGTCCCGCCGGCGCCGCCTGCTGGTGATGGCCAAGCCGGGCGTCGGTGCATTCGGGATCGCCGTCGGGGCCGTCACGCTGCTGCTGCGGACCGCCGCCCTGGCCACCCTCACGCCGCGGCCGCTGCTCCTGGCCGCCCTGTGGAGCGCCTCCAGGTGGTCGATGGCCCTGTGCGCCCGGTCGGCCACCTACGCCCGGCCCGGCGGCCTGGCCACATCGTTCCTGGGCGGAGGGACGGCGCCGGTGGTGGCCGGGGTCCTCTTCCCCGTCGGCCTCGCCCTGGCCGACCGGCCCTCCACCCTGGCGGTGGTGGCACTGGCCATCGCCGCCGGTGCCGTGGTCCACGAGCTGGCCCGGCGCCGCATCGGCGGGTTCACCGGCGACACCCTGGGCGCAGCCGGGGTGACCGCGGAGACGACCGGACTCCTGGCCGCCCTGGCGGTCGCCTGATGTCGTCGGCCCGCCACCGGCTCCTCGGCGCCGCCGCCGGCCTGGCCCTGGACCGGATGGTGGGCGAACCGCCCGCCGCCCACCCGGTCGCCGCCTACGGCGGGCTCATGGCCGCCGCCGAGGAG
>JBOGFE010000352.1:0-2381 GCA_050741935.1 Acidimicrobiia bacterium
GCGCCACGAAGGGCGTCCGGGCCCGGTCCGGGACCTTCCTCGCTCACCGGCGGCCGCTCGGCGGCTTCCGAGGCCGCCCGGGCCAGCGCGTCGTCAGCCGCCCGGGCGACAGTGGCCGCCCAGCGCAGGGCCTCGACGTCGAGCTGCCCGTCGCCGTCCTCCTTCAGATCCACGTCATGGGGTTTCTGGGCCCGTTCCTCCCGTTCCTGCTCCCCGACCGACTCGCCGATGCTCGCCGGAGGAGGGATCCCCAGCGTCGCTTCCGCCGCCCGGAGCTGCGCCTCGGCCTCCGCCCGCTCGGCCAGGAGCGCATCCCGGTCGATTTCGGGGACGGGCTCGGCGATCAGCGACTGGGCCTCCTCCACGGTCAGCGGGACGAATGCGTCCTCGCCTACCGTTTGCGGCGTCGATGCCGTCATTTCGGGGGACACCCCCGAATCCCCCCGGGAGGTGCGCGATGCCCGTCGAGCCCGTTCCGACTCCGAGCGCCCCCGCTCCCGCCGGCGCTTACTCACCGGCCGTCCGAGCAGGCGACTGGCTGGCGCTGGCCGGCCAGGTCGGGATCGATCCGGCGACGGGCCGCCTGGTAGACGGCGACGTCGCCGCCCAGGCGCGCCAGGTACTGGCCAATGTGGCCGCCGTGTTGGGCGACTGTGGAGCCTCGCTGGGGGACGTGGCCAAGACCACGGTGTTCCTTCTCGACATGGGCGATTTCCCGGTCATCAACGAGGTTTACGCTGAGGCCTTCGCCGGCCATCGGCCCGCCCGCTCGACCGTGGCCGTGGCTGCTCTACCGCTGGGGGCCCGGGTGGAGGTCGAGGTGTGGGCCTACGCCCCATTGTAGGAGCGCACGGCCGGATACCATAGGGGCCCGTGGGGGGTGCGCTGATCGTTGTGATCGTTATGTTGCTGCTGGGGCCAATTGCGCTCTTTGTGGGTGGTGCGCTGTGGAGCGCGGTACTCGGCCGTCAGCTCTCGGATCTCGTGCCCCCGACACCCCAGCGCGACTGACCGAAGCGGTAGCCCACCGAGCGCACCGTCTGGATCCAGCCGGCGTGGTCGTCGCCCAGCTTGGCCCGCAGCCGCCGCACGTGCACGTCCACCGTGCGGGCCCCGCCGTAGTACTCGTAGCCCCACACCCGGGACAGGAGCGTCTCCCGGGTGAACACCTTGCCCGGGTGGGTGGCGAAGAACTTCAGCAGCTCGTGCTCCATGTAGGTGAGGTCGAGCGGCCGGCCGCCGACCGCCGCCTGGTAGGTCTCGAGGTTGATGACGAGGTCGCCGTACTCGACGACCTCCGGCCCCGTCGCCCGGCCCGCCCGCCAGGCCAGCAGCCGCAGCCGGGCCTCCAGCTCCTTCGGGTGGAACGGCGTGAGGCAGAAGTCGTCGAAGAGGTCCTCCCGGAGCTCCAGATCGGCCAGCTGGTTGCCCGCCACCAGCACGAGGACGGGCTGGACGGGCACGTCCCGCCGCCGCAGCGATCGGCAGATCACGAAGGCGCCCTCGGCGTCGCCGTCGGCGCTCACCACCGCCCCCGCCCAGCCGTCGGGCGGTTCGAGCTGGGCGGCCACCGAGGCGTTGGCCACGGCCTTCCAGGAGTACCCGGCCAGGTCGAGCGTCTGGACCAGCAGCGGCGGCGGCGGGTCCGGGAAGACCAGGAAGGGCTCCATCACAGGACCCCGAGGTAGCGGTTGATCTCGAACGGTGTGACGTACGCCTTGTAGTCCGCCCACTCCAGACGCTTGTTGCGGATGAAGTAGTCGAACACGTGCTCCCCGAGCACCTCGGCCACGAGATCGGAGCGCTCCATCACCTCCAGCGCCTCGAACAAGGAGTTCGGGAGGCTGTCGATGCCCTCCGCCATCCGTTCCTCCGGGGTCATCTCGAAGATGTTGTTGGTCGCCTCCGGCGGGAGCTCGTAGCCCTTCTCGATACCCCGCAGGCCGGCGGCGAGCAGGAGGGCGAAGGCCAGATACGGGTTGCAGGCCGGGTCGGGCGCCCGGTACTCGACCCGGCTCCCCGACTCGCCCCGGCGGGGGATCGGCACCCGCACCAGGGCGGAGCGGTTGTTGCGGGCCCAGCAGATGTAGGTCGGGGCCTCGTAGCCGGGGATGAGCCGCTTGTAGGAGTTCACCCACTGGTTGGTGACGGCGGTGATCTCCTTGGCGTGGTGGATCAGGCCGGCGATGAAGCCCTTGGCCACCGTCGACAGCCCGTATTCGTCGCCGGCGTCGTGGAAAGCGTTGACGTCCCCCTCGAAGAGCGAGAGGTGGGTGTGCATGGCCGAGCCGTTCCAGCCGGCCACCGGCTTGGGCATGAAGGTGGCGTAGACACCCCGGCTCTGGGCCACCTCCTTGACCACCATTCGGAAGGCCATGACG
>JBOGFE010000353.1:0-2759 GCA_050741935.1 Acidimicrobiia bacterium
CGACCCAGGACCTCGTCGACTCCACCCGCCAGGAGTTCAAAGAGCACGAGGACCTGCCCAACACCACCAACCCCGACGACTGGGCCAAGATCTCGGGCAAGAAGGGCGAGCGGATCGTCTACGTCCGGACCCTCATCGCCAAGGGCAAGGAGGCGGAGGGCGGCCGCTCCATCGAGCGGGTCGCCACCGGCCAGTACCTCTAGAGGGACAACTGAAAGGTGCGCTGGGCGTCAGGGGCGCTGGTCGCCCTGCTCGTCGTGGGCCAGGGAGGCGCGGGGTCGGCACCCGAGGAGGCGGAGCCGGCCCAGGTCGCCGAGTTCATCGCCGCCCCCGGGGCCCGCACCGGTTGCGTCAAGCTCGACGTCCCGGAGGCGTCCGGGGTCGCCTGCTTCGACGTCCAGGTCACGACGGGCACGGACCCGACCACCGACGAGTTCGTCTGGCGGTTGCGCGCCTGGGCCACCGCCACCGAGGGGCGCAGGTTGGAACGGCTGAAGGTCCGCCTGTCCGGCGGCCGGGAGTCACTGTCGACCTGGGAGCCGCGGGGGCCGAGGGTGCTCGACGGGGCCCCGGTCACCGCCGGCCTCCCCGCCACCCCCGCGCCGGTCCGCTTCCAGCCGCCCGTCGGCCGCCTCGTCACCTACGCCGACGACGACCTGTACCACGTGTCGTGGGCCAGGACGGCGGCGTCGGGCAAGAGCTGCTGCCGGCAGGCCGAGATCGGAGGGGTGACGGGCTGGACCGTGGGGCGGGGAACGGGGATGAGGGCCCAGGTGCGGATCGAGGCATGGGTGCGCTAGCGGGGGGACCCCGGGGCCGGTGGAGCGTGATGATCCGGTGCGGCCTGCTGGCCGCGCTGCTCGTCGCCTGCCAGGGCAAGAAGGGACCGGAGATCACCGATTCCGACCGCGTCTTCCCCCTGCCGGTCGAAACCGATCTCGTCGTCCGCCTGGTGCCCGGGGCCGCCCGCCCGGAGGTGCGCCGGATCACCGTCGACCTCGTCCTCCAGGACGGGGTGGAGGCGACCGAGGCCCACTACGACTCGGGCGAGGTCCGGGTCGTGGTGAGCCGCGACATGTCCTCGGAGAACCGCAGCCGGCTTCGCAGCCGGCTCCTGGAGTCCCCCGAGGTGACGGCGGTCGAGGTCGAACCCCCGGAGGACTAGGCGGCCGGACCTGGAACGCCGTCCCATTCCCGTGCCTGTAGTCTGACCGACGTGGCCCTGCCCAAGGTGTTCGGGATCGAAACCGAGTACGGCATCGCCTTCCGGGGCAGCGCAGACGGCAACCCGGTGGTCGCCTCCTCGATGCTGGTCAACGCCTACGTGGAGCACCGCAAAGTGGGCTGGGACTTCGAGGACGAGTCGCCCGGGCGCGACGCCCGGGGCTTCGCCCGGGAGGACGCCTCGCCCCCCGAGGTCGAGACCCACCTGGTCAACACGGTGCTCACCAACGGGGCCCGCTACTACGTCGACCACGCCCATCCCGAGTTCTCCAGCCCCGAGTGCACCGGTGCCCTCCAGCTGACCCGCTACGACAAGGCGGGGGAGCGGATCCTGGCCCGGTCGATGCAGGCCGCCGGGCGACTGCTCCCTCCCGGCCAGGAGATCGTCGTCTACAAGAACAACTCGGACGGCAAGGGCAACTCGTACGGCTGCCACGAGAACTACCTGCTCGACCGCGCCGTGCCGTTCTCGATGCTCGTCCGGCACATGATCCCGTGGTTCGTGACCCGTCAGGTCTTCACCGGGGCGGGCAAGGTCGGCTCCGAGCACGGGGCCAACGAGGTGGCCTTCCAGGTGTCGCAACGCGCCGACTTCTTCGAGGAGGAGGTCGGCCTCGAGACCACCCTCAAGCGGCCGATCGTCAACACCCGCGACGAACCCCACGCCGACCCCCAGAAGTACCGGCGCCTGCACGTCATCGTGGGTGACGCCAACCTGTGTGAGGTGGCCACCTACCTCAAGACGGCCACCACCGCCGTGGTGCTGTCCATGATCGAGGACGGGTTCATCGACAAGGACCTGTCACTGGCCACGCCGGTCCCCACCATGCGCAAGGTCTCCCACGACCCCGACTGCACCACGACGTTCTCCCTGGCCGACGGGTCGTCGGTGACCGCCGTGGAGCTGCAGTGGGAGTTCTTCCGGATGGCGAAGAAGTACGCCGACGAGACCGGGCTGGAGTGCGCCGGCGAGGAAGACGGGGGAGACGGGCTGCTCGAGCGGTGGGAGAACGTGCTCACCGCCCTGGAGGAGGACCCCCGGCGCCTCGACGGGGTGCTCGACTGGGTGACCAAGTACTGCCTGCTCGACGCCTACGCAGCCAAGAACGGGCTGGAGTGGGGCGACCCCAAGCTGGCCCTGATGGACCTCCAGTACCACGACGTGCGACCCGAGCGCTCCCTTTACGAACGCCTGGTCAAGGCGGGTAAGGTCGAGCGCCTTCTCGACGAGGAGGAGGTGCTGGCCGCCATGACCGAGCCCCCGGAGACCACCCGGGCATACTTCAGGGGTCGGTGCCTGTCGCTATGGTCGAATTCGGTCGTAGCGGCCAACTGGGACAGTTTGATCTTCGACCTGGGGGCGGATCCCCTCAAAAGGATTCCAATGATGGAGCCGCTCAGAGGTACCAAGGCCCATGTCGATGAACTTCTAGAAGACTGCGCCACGCCGGCTGAACTGGTAGCCCGGCTGTCGGCGTAGCAGGATAGGGACGAGATGCCAGAGCGGGAGCGAAAGCAGAAGCCGGCCCCCAAGG
>JBOGFE010000354.1:0-2656 GCA_050741935.1 Acidimicrobiia bacterium
GCCGACCGGGCCGGACCGGGCCGTCCTGCCCTGGCCACCGGCGACCGTGACCAGCTCCTCGGGGACCTCCTTGAGGAAGCGCGAGGGCAGGTTGTAGCTGGTCGAGCCGAACAGGGTCCGGCTCCAGGCGTTGGTCAGGTACAGCCGCTCCCGGGCCCGGGTGATGCCGACGTAACAGAGGCGGCGCTCCTCGTCGAGCTGGTCGGGGTCGCCGATGGAGCGGACGTGGGGGAAGACGTTCTCCTCCATGCCCGTCATGAACACGACGGGAAACTCGAGACCCATGGCCGAGTGCAGGGTCATGAGGGTGACCAGGCTCTGCTCGGGGTCGTAGTCGTCGATGTCGGTGACGAGCGACAGGGCCTCGAGGAAGGCCTGGAGGCGGGCCACGCCGACGGGGATGGGTGGCGGCCCGGCTGCGTCGGTGTCCTGGTCGTCGGCGCCGGCGGCGCCGGCCACGGCGGCGGCCGCCGCCCCCAGCACCTCGCCCCGGTCCAGGGCGTCGTCGAACTCCTTGGCCACGCCGATGAGCTCCCGGAGGTTCTCGATGCGCCCGGCGGCCTCCACCGACCGCTCGGCTTCCAGCTCGGCCAGGTAGCCGGTCCGCTCCAGGGTGGCCTCCACGGTGGCCGCCACCCCGTCGCGGGCCGCGTCTTCCAACTCTACGAGGGTGTCGAGGAACACCCGGATGCCGGAGAGCGACTTGCCCGCCACGCCGGCGTCCCCGGCCCGGCGCAGGGCGGCCCCGAAGGTGAGCCCCGCCGCGGTGGCGTAGGCCTCCACCTTCCCCACGGACGTGTCCCCCACGCCCCGCTTGGGGACGTTCACGATCCGCTTCATGCTGACCTCGTCGTCGGGGTTGGCCAGGGCCCGCAGGTAGGCCAGGGCGTCCTTCACCTCCCGGCGGTCGTAGAACTTGACCCCGCCGAACACCCGGTAGGGGATCCCGGAGCGGACGAAGACCTCCTCCAGGACCCGGGACTGGGCGTTGGTGCGGTAGAAGACCGCCAGGTCGCCGAAGCGGTGGTGGGCGTCGTCCACCAGGCGGTGGACCTCGCGGGCCACGTACATGGCCTCGTCGCGCTCGTCCTCACCCAGGTAGCGGGAGATGAGCTCGCCGCCGACCTGGTCGGTCCACAGGTGCTTGGGACGGCGGCCGGCGTTGTTGGCGATGACGGCGTTGGCGGCGGAGAGGATCGTCTGGGTGGAGCGGTAGTTCTGTTCCAGGACGATGACCGAGGCGTCGGGGAAGGCCTCCTCGAAGCGCATCAGGTTGCGGTAGTCGGCACCCCGGAAGCGGTAGATGGCCTGGTCGGCGTCGCCCACCACCATGATGTTGCGGTGCTCCTCGGCCAGGGTCCGGACCAGCTCCCACTGGGCCAGGTTGGTGTCCTGGAACTCGTCCACGAGCACGTGGCGGAACCGGGCCCGCCAGTTGGAGGTCACCTCCGGGTGCTCCCGGAAGAGCCGAACCGCCCCGGTGAGCAGGTCGTCGAAGTCGAGGGCGCAGGCATCCACCAGGCGCCGCTGGTACTCGGCGTAGACCTCGGCCAGGCGGGTGTCGAAGGGGGTGAGGGCCCGGCCGGCCAGGTCGCCGGGACCGAGGAGCTCGTTCTTGGCCGCCGAGATGACGCCGTGGACCTGGCGGGGCGGCATCCGCTTGGGATCCAGGTTCAGGTCCCGCAGGACGTAGCTGACCAGCCGGGTGGCGTCGGCCTGGTCGTAGATGGAGAAGCTCGACTTGAGCCCGAGGTGGGCGGCCTCGCGGCGCAGGATCCGGGCACAGGCCGAGTGGAAGGTGGAGACCCACATCCGGGAGGCCACCGGCCCCACCAGCGCGGCCACCCGCTCCTTCATCTCGTCGGCCGCCTTGTTGGTGAAGGTGATGGCCAGGATGGCGAAGGGCGACAGCTTGCGGTCCCGGATCAGGTGGGCGACGCGGTGGGTCAGGACCCGGGTCTTGCCCGACCCCGCCCCCGCCACCACCAGCACCGGGCCGTCGGGGTGGGCGACCGCCTCCCGCTGGATCGGGTTGAGCCCCTCCAGCAGCCCGGAGTTCGGTGTGCCCCCGGGAAGCGCAGAAGGCTGCTCGAGGGGCAGCTGGGCGGCGTCGGTCATCTCGCCGGCCATCGTAACGGCGGGGTCTGACGGTTCAGCCGCCCCGGCAGCGCGTCGTCAGGCGGGGCCGGATTGGGGCGGCGGGGGTCCACGGGGTCGCTTCTTGGAACGCCGATTGCCACCTATCGCGCAAACGGCATGCCAGGAATGGAGGATGGCCGCCCCATGCCGGTCAGGTGCCCCGGTGAGCCCTGCGAATGACCAGCTTGAGGGCGCTGTGGGTGGTGGAGAACCGGGCCACCTTGACGTCGACAAGGCCGGCGGCCAGGGCAGCGTCGCGGATGTGGTTCTCGGTCAGCTCCTTGCGGCCCTTGGGCCACACCATCCACAGCGCGCCATCAGGGCGGACCCACTCCTCCATGGCGGCGATGCCGACCAGTTCGGCGACATCCTCGACACTCCACACGACCACGTCGCTCGTCCCCGACGGGGCTCCATCGGAGATCTCGTCGGTGCGGGCCCGCAGGTCTTCCCAGAAGTCCTCGTCGTCGACGGCCAGGACCGCCACCCGGGCGCCGGCCTTGACGCCCAGCTTGTC
>JBOGFE010000355.1:0-3190 GCA_050741935.1 Acidimicrobiia bacterium
GGTTCAGCTCCTCCACCCGGGCGCCGGCGGCCGCCTCCACCTCGGCGGCCAGGCGGACCACCACGGCCATGGCCCGGGCGTAGGAGCCGAGCACGTAGACCTGGGAGCCGATGTGGCAGTGGAGGCCGGCGAAGTCCATGTGGTCGCTGGCCGCCACCCGCCGGGCCGCGGCCAGCGCCGCCCCGGTCCGGACCGGGAACCCGAACTTGGAGTCGTCGGTCCCCGTCTCGATGTACTCGTGGGTGTGGGCCTCGACCCCGGGGGTGACCCGCACCAGCACCCGGGGGGCGGGCAGGCCCTCCTCGGCCACCAGCAGCTCGATCCGGTCGAGCTAGGCGTCGGAGTCGGCCACGATCCGCCCCACCCCGGCGGCCAGCGCCCCGGCCAGCTCGTCGAGGGACTTGTTGTTGCCGTGGAAGAAGATCCGCTCGGCCGGGAAGCGGGCGGCCAGGGCCACGTGCAGCTCGCCGCCGGTGGCGACGTCGAGGTGGAGGCCCTCGTCGTCGACCAGCCGGGCCATCGCCTTGCACAGGAAAGCCTTGCCGGCGTAGGCGACGCCGTCGCCGAAGTGCTTGCGGTACTCCCGGCAGCGGGCCCGGAGGTGCTCCTCGTCGTAGACGAAGAGGGGGGTGCCGAAGCGGTCGGCCAGGTCGCCCACGTCCACCCCGGCCACCTGCAGGCGCCCGCCCGACGACACCGTGGCCGAGGCGGGCAGCAGCGCCAGGTCGAGGGGCAGGGGGGAGCTCACCGGTCCTCGGGCTCGTCCTCGGCTTCGCGCTCCATCCGCTCGGGGGCGGAGACACCGAGCAGGCCGAGGGCGTCGGCCAGGCCCACCCGGCACGCCTCCACCAGCCACAGGCGGGCCTGGACCAGGCCGGGGTCGCCGGCGGCGAGCACCTTGCGCTCCCGGTAGAAGCGGTGGAAGCGGCCGGCCAGCTCCCGCACCCAGGTGGCCAGCCGGTGCGGCGCCCGGAGGCGGGCGGCGTCGGCCACCACCTCGGGATAGGCGGCCAGCGACCGCAGGAGGTCGAGCTCCTCCTCGGCCACCAGCCCGGACAGGTCGACGTCGGAGAGGGGCCGGCGCTCGACGCCCCGCTCGGCGGCCATGCGGCCGATGGCAGCGATGCGGGCGTGGGCGTACTGCACGTAGTAGACGGGATTCTCCATCGACTGGGCCGTGACCACGTCGAGGTCGAAGCTCTGGGCGGTGTCGATGCCCTGGAGCAGGAAGGTGAAACGGGCCACGTCGGGGTCGACCTCGTCGAGGATGTCGGCCAGGGTGATGATGTCGCCGGCCCGCTTGGACATCCGCACCGGCTCGCCGCCCCGCAGGAGCGAGACGAGCTGACCGAGGATCACCTCGGGCGTGCCCGGGGCGGCGCCCAGCGCCTGCATGCCCACCTGGACCGACTTCACCTGGCCGTGGTGGTCGGCCCCCCAGATGTCGATGAGGTGGTCGGCCCCCCGGCGCAGCTTGTCCCGGTGGTAGGCCAGGTCGGCGCACAGGTAGGTCGGGGTCCCGTCGGAGCGGATGAGCACCCGGTCCCGGGTGTCGCCCAGGTCGGTGGCCCGCAGCCAGGTGGCGCCGTCCCGGTCGTCGACGAAACCCTTCTCCCACAAGGCGTCGACCACGCCGGTGACGTCGCCCCGCTCGTGCAGCGTGCGCTCCGAGAACCAGGTGTCGAAGGTGACGCCGATGCGGGCCAGGTCGGCCTTGATCTCCTCCACCACCCGGGCGTAGCCCCACTCTCGGGCCGCATCCAGGTCGACGTCTCCGTCGCCCCCGAGCTCGGCCCGCATCCGGGCGGCCAGGTCGTCGATGTAGGGGCCCTGGTAGCCGTCCTCGGGCGGGGGCTGCCCCTGGTAGCGGGCCAGGAGGGAGGCGCCGAAGAGGTCGAGCTGGGTGCCGGCGTCGTTGAGGAGGTATTCGCGCTCCACGCCGGCCCCGCAGGCGGCGAGCAGGTTGGCGATGGCGTCGCCCACCGCCACCCAGCGCCCCCCGCCGGCGTGGAGGGGGCCGGTGGGGTTGGCGGAGACGAACTCCAGGTTGATGCGCCGCCCGGCCAGCGACTGGTTGCGGCCGTAGGCCTCGCCGGCGGTGACCACCTCGCCGAGCACGTCGTGGAGCCATCCCGGGCCGAGGTGGAGGTTCAGGAACCCGGGGCCGGCGATCTCCACGCGCTCCAGGTGGGCGGGCGGCGACGCCAGCAGGGCGTCGGCCAGCGCCTGGGCCACCTCCCGGGGTGGGCGGCCGGCCCCCTTGGCCAGCTGGAGGGCGACGTTGGTGGCGAAGTCGCCGTGTTCCCTGGCCTTGGGCGGGGTGAGCTCCACGCCGCCCGGCGGGTCGGGGAGGCCGGCGGTGGCCAGGGCGGCGCGGACGGCCGCGGCCAGGTCGTCGCGGATCACTGCGTGCGGGAGCGGGCCAGGACGGTGTTCACGCGGGCGATGAGGTCGAGCGGGTCGAACGGCTTGGTGACGTAGTCGTCGACACCCAGCTCCAGGCCCCGCTCCACGTCGCTCGACTGGGCCCGGGCCGTCACGAAGATGATGGGGATGCGGGCCGTGCGCGGGTCGGCCCGCAGGGCGGTCGCCACCTCGTGGCCGGTCATGCGGGGCATCATCACGTCGAGGACGACGACGTCGGGAAGGACTTCCCGGGCCCGCTCCAGACCCTCGGCCCCATCGGCGGCCCGGACGACCGTGAACCCCTCCATCTCGAAGTTCACTTCCAGGAGACGGAGGATGACGGGGTCGTCGTCGACCACGAGGACGGTCGCCGGGACCATGTCCCGCATGCTACAGGCGTCTCCTGGTACCGGTCCGGAGCATTCCGGACCGCCGGACGCCGATCAGGCCCGGTAGTCGGGCGGCGGCTTCGCCTTCGTGTCCTTCTGGCGGGTCATCAGCCACACGCCCCCGCCGACGATGATGGGGAACAGCACGATCGCCATCTCATCCAAACCGCCGGCGTGAGCCAGGAAAAGACCGTCCATGCCGTACCCCGTTCTCCGCTCTCTTCCCCGAGCCAGCCCTCATACCGTAGCGGGCGGGACCGCCGGGTGGCACCGCACCCGACAGATCCGGCTCCCTCCGATGGCTAGGCTGCGTCTTCTGAAGCCCTCGTAGCTCAGGGGATAGAGCAACGGCCTCCGGAGCCGTGTGCGCAGGTTCGAATCCTGCCGAGGGCGCT
>JBOGFE010000356.1:0-4768 GCA_050741935.1 Acidimicrobiia bacterium
CGCCGCCGCCGTCACCTGGGAGCCCCCGGCCAGCACAGGTGGCCCCGTGACCGGGTACACCGTCGCCGTCTCACCCGGTGGCGCCACGGTCACCACCACGGACACCATGAACCGGTCGATCACCATCCCGGGACTCAGCCCGGGCGTCACCTACACCTTCGTCGTGACGGCCACCAACACCCTGGGGACCGGTGCACCCTCGGCGCCGTCCGACCCGCTCACCCTCACCCCCGCCCAACCTCCCGCCGATCCCGACCCCCCGGCCCCCTCGCCACCTCCCGCGGATCCCTACCCCCCGCCCTCGTCGCCCCCCTTCACCCGGGCCGGGAACGAGTCGGGGTACCGGGCGCTGGGCGCCGACGGGGCCGTCTACCCCTTCGGGGACGCCGCCCACCTGGGCGACGCCCGCGGCTCGATGGCGCCCGGTGCCCGGGCCATCGACATCGAACCCACACCGGCCTTCGGCGGCTACTGGATCCTCGACGACCACGGCGGCGTCTTCACCTTCGGCGACGCCGGGTTCTTCGGCGGACCCCCGGCTCTCCCCCGAGGCGAGCATGTGAGCAGCCTGTCGGCCACACGGACCGGCCGGGGGTACTGGATCTTCACCACCGAAGGTCGCGTGTTTGCCTTCGGCAACGCCGCGTCCTTCGGCGACATGACCGGGGTTCGCCTGAACGGCCCCGTGCTCGACTCCGTCGCCACGCCGACCGGCGAGGGCTACTACATGGTCGCCTCCGACGGCGGCGTCTTCACCTTCGGCGACGCCGTCTTCCACGGGTCCATGGGCTCCACGCCGCTCAACGCCCCGGTGCAGTCCCTGGTGCCCGACCCTGACGGCACCGGGTACTGGCTGGTCGCCTCCGACGGGGGCATCTTCGCCTTCGAGGCCGCCTTCCAGGGCTCCCTCGCTTCGGTGCGCCTCAACGCCCCCGTGACCGGCATGGTCGCCTACGGGGCGGGCTACCTCATGGTGGGAGGCGACGGCGGGATCTTCGTGTTCTCCGACCTCCCCTTCAGCGGCTCGCAGGGTGCGGACCCGCCCCCATTCCCGGTGGTGGCCGTGGCCGCCGTCGACCCCCGCCGGTGATGGCCTGCTGGTTCCCGGCCATTTTCCTCGCCCTCCTCGTGATCTTCACCCCGTGGGTCATCCTGGGATTGCTGGTCATTCCCGCCCGGCCGCACGGGCTGGACCTGCCGGTGATCATGGGCGCCCTCGCCCTCTCGGTTCCCTGGGTCGTGCTGGCGCTCACGGCGCGCCGCCTCCGCCGGCGATGATGCCGCGGCGGGCGGCTTCGGCGACCGGTAGCTCCTCCCGGATCGTTGTCAACCCGGAAGACCCGTCGTGCGTGTCACGGTCGATGGCCACGACTATGGGTGACCCGGTCCTGATGAGCCCGCCCCCGGGCAACGGGGTGCAACCGGGCCCATCGAGCGCCGACTTCGACGACTTCTACCGCAGCCAGTGGCGGGCGGTGCTGGGCCTGGCCTTCGTGCTGTGCGGCAACTGGCCGGCGGCCGAGGAGCTGACCCAGGACGCCTTCTCCGAGGCCTGGCGTCGCTGGGAGACCGTGGCCGCCTACGACAACCCGGGGGCCTACGCGCGCCGGGTGGTGGCCACTCGGGCCATCTCCCGGGCCCGCCGGCTGACCACCGAAGCCAGAACGCTGCTCCGGCTCCGGGCCCGGGCCAGTGAAGGGGGCGCCGAGCTGGAGCCGGAGGACGCCGCCTTCTGGGCGGCCGTGCGCTCGCTTCCTCACCGGCAGGCGCAGGTGGTGGCGCTCCACTACCTCGACGACCGCTCCGTCCACGACGTCGCCGCCGTCCTCGGCCTGACCGAAGGGGCGGTCAAGACGCACCTGCACCGGGCCCGGCAGGCCCTGGCGGCGCGCTTGGGAGGGGAAGGGGGAACATGAACCCGAGCCTGGAGTTCGAAGGTCTGTCCGGCGTGGACCAGCAGGGCCGGCGAGCCGCCCTCGCCGTCCACACCGTCACCCGGCTCCGGTCGATTCCGCCCAGCCCGGCGTCACCACCGCCCCGGCGACGGACGACCCCGGTGGTCGCCGTGGGCTTCGCCGTCCTCGCCCTGTTCGGCCTGGCCGTGACTCGCCTCGCCGGCGACGGCGGGGGCGGTCCGGAGGTGGTCCCCGCCTCGGAGGGGGCCGCCCACTACGCGCCGTCCTGGCTCCCCGAAGGCTTCGAGGACTGGACGGCGACCGACGCCATCCCCAACCGCGGTGCGTCCCGCGTCACCGTGGTGTGGGACGGGAGCCTGCCCGACGCGCTCCAGGCACCGGCCGCCATGGTGTTCACCAGCCCCGCCTCACCCGACGTCGAACTGCGCAGCTTCGTCCCTGCCGGGCCGGCCGTGGAGACGGTGACCGTGCAGGGAGTGGAGGGGCTGGCCTACGGCGACGGCGCCCGGCGGGGGGTCGTCTTCGGTCCGCTGGCGGGAACGGTCGTGACCATGCAGGCGTCGGGACTCGACGCCGGGGCCGTCTTCCGCCTGGCCGAGGCCGTCCGGATCGTCGACGGCCGGGAGCGGATCGACCCCGAGGCCGCCGGTGCCCGCTTCCGCACGGCCGAGATGGACGTCGGGATCCCCTTCTACCTGTTGACGGGGGGCGGCGGCGGCCCCGCGGCGGCCGTCGTCTACGTCGACGGCCCCGCACCCGGCAACGCCATGGTGTCCGTCATGGTGTCCGGGGCCACCGAGGGGCTCGCTCCCCTCCTCCACATCGCGCTGTCCGACGTCACCGCCACTGAGGTGGCGGGCACCAGCGGGACCCTGGGGGCGTACGCCGGCCTCAGCTGGATGTTCTCCGGTCCCCAGACGTTGGTGGCCCTGGCGGTCGTCGACGACCACGTGGTGGCCGTGACCACCGAAGGCGTCTCCCGGGAGGACACGCGTCGCCTGGCCGCCTCGCTGCGGCCGG
Source organism: Acidimicrobiia bacterium (assembly GCA_050741935.1). GTDB lineage: Bacteria > Actinomycetota > Acidimicrobiia > IMCC26256 > BP-133 > CAWBJP01. The sequence continues at coordinate 2,937 of JBOGFE010000356.1, forward strand.
TGAGCACGGACCAGTGGCGGGCGTGGCGGGCGACCCTTCCCGGCCCGGCCGTCCCCGCGTCCGCCCCCGGCGTGGAGTACACCGACGAACCCCGGACGATGCTCGACACCGGCGAGCGATGACGGCGAGCCGAGCCGTATCGCGACGGCCACGATGGGGACGGCGGGGGGCCGGTCACCGAGCGAACCGTGGAAGCCGGCCGCACCGAAGGTGAAGATGCCGCCGTCCTCACCCACCATGAGGTAGCCCGCTCCCCCGGTCTCCCCCGCGAAAGGGCGCCCGGCGAACCGGGCGCCCCTTTCTCGTCGCGGGGAGGGAAAGCTCCGCCAGCGTGGCTACTCCAGGTCGGCGCAGGCCACCTTGGGGGCGGGAGTGCGGTCGGGGGAGTGGATGACCACCGACACGGCGTTGCCGCCCGCCGTGCGGTCGGCCACGGCCATGCCGCTGCCGGCGCCGGCGGCGTTGGTGGTGAAGCCGGGCCACATCTCGTTGCGGTTGTCGACCGCCCCGCCGGGCTGGAACTGGAAGTGGCCGTCGGCCGCACCCTCGTCGCAGCGGGCGGCGTGGACGTGGACGGGGTAGGCGGTGCCGGGGACCAGGCCGGTCACCTGGACCTTCACGATGGTCTTGCCGTCGGCGGCGCGGACCATCTGGGCGTGCCCCTGCAGGTGCTCGAAGCGGGGGTCGCCCACGCCGGCGGCGAAGACGTGGAAGTCGCCCCGGGTGACCTGGCTGCCGGTGGAGCCGGCGGGGGAAAGCTGGAGGAGCAGGACGGGAATGGCGACCATGGCGGCAACCCCCGCCCACGGGCCGATCCGGCTTCGGTTCACGATGAGCTTCATGTTGTCTCTCCTTCGTCGATGGGCTCATGACGACGGACGAACTGGTGGGCTCGCCGGGTGACCACCGATGGAGAGATTTCTGCGCCGGGACGGTCAGGCGTCGAGGACGGCCCGGTCCATGTCCGGGGTGGCGGCCGCGGCCGGCTCCCGCCAGTCCGTCGTCCGGATCAGGCGCCGGGCCAGAGCCAGGAGGAGCACCGCCAGGGCCAGGCCGGCGGCCAGCCGCCCGCCGTGGTAGCGGGCCGACGGGCCGCCCGAGAAGGCGACGGAAAGCGTCACGGGCGCCACGGGCGCCTCGGCCGCCAGCCGCACCGAGCACAGCTGCCCGAACCCGCAGGCCACGCCGCCGACCCCGCCGGTGCGCAGCGTGAGACGCAACCGGGCACTGCCGTCGGGACCCGTCCTGGTCGAAACCGCCCGCCCACAGTCATCGGTATCGACCCCCGGGCCCGGAGGGCACTGGGCGGCCACCAGCCGGGTGGCGGGCGGGAACCCCACCGCCGACAGGGTGACGGCGTCGCCATCGGAGAGGCCGGCCCGGGGCTCGACCGTGACCCGGCCGGGCGGCGGGGCCGGGTCACCGAAGACGGTGAAGGCCGACCCGGGGTCCTCCCCCTGCGCCCCCGAGACCACGACCAGGCACGGCGCCGCGCCGGCCCCGCACCGTCCCTCCGGACGAACCCGATCGGAGACGAGGTACTGGAAGCGGGCGGTGCCGCCGGCGTCGAACTCGACCGGGAAGCGGTTGGCGCAGCGCCGGGGCCCTTCGGGTTGCACGCCGCACTGGGCCACCTCCCCCGGCCCCGGCGGGAAGCCCCGGGCGGTGACGACGAGGACGGCCCGTTCGGGGAGCCGGTCGACGACCGAACCCGACGCCCCGGAGATGATGGTGACCCCGGGGCCGGTTCCCGAAGGCAGGGCCGACGCCTCCGGCCCCGGTTCCGCGGCCTGAGGGCCGGGGACCGGCTCGGCGGCGGCGGGCGACGGCTC
>JBOGFE010000357.1:0-3366 GCA_050741935.1 Acidimicrobiia bacterium
GCCCATGGCCGTCGCCGCCGGCGCCGCCGCCGGGGCCTACGTGGCCCTCTTCGTCCTGGTGGGGGCGACGGCCCGCCGGGGAGTGGTGTGGTCCCTGGCCATCGTCGTGCTCTTCGAGCGCCTGCTCGGCACCGCCCTCTCCGGCGTGGCCCAGTGGTGCCCGGGGTGGCTCGGCCGGACGGTCTACGCCGGCCTGGCCACCGGGGCCGAGTCGCTCGAGCGCGACGGGGTGCCCCAGGGCGGCGGGGGGCTCGTCCGTCTGGCCGTCCTCACCGCCTTCGCCCTGGGGCTGGCCGCCTGGCGCCTGCGCCGCCTCCGCCTGGCCGGCCCCTCCGGCGACTGACGCCACCCCGCGCCGAACCTGGGCGCGAAATCTGCGGATAGCGAAGATTTCGCGCCCAGAAACGGGGGGAGGGAGCCGCTAGACGACCTTGACGGCGTCGAGGACGCGGGTGGCGTAGTCCTCGTCGCCTTCCAGCTTGAGGTCGTGGTCCCGCCAGGCCGACCGGCCGGTGGCCCAGACCGGGAACTCCTCGGCCACGCCGGTGATATGGGCCACCGCGCCGACGACGGGCCCGGCCTCGGTGGTGAGCTTGCCGCCCGCCCTGGGCACCACCCCCCAGGTTCCTCCGCCGGGGCCTTCGAGGGTGAGGCGCACGGGCCGGTCCATGAACGACAGGGACGCCCGGGACATCTGGGGGAGCCCGGCGATCATCCACTCGAGCACGCAGGCCATCCGGCCCTCGTCGGTGGGCGGGGACGGGCGACCGAGGGGCGGCGCGAGGTCGTGACGGAGATGGACGTGGGCGTCGAAGACGAAGGCGCAGGTGATGACGGCCAGCGGGTAGGTGCCGATGTCGCCCAGGGGGAAGGGCGTCGACCCGACGCCGGGCAGCTGGCCCGCCTGCATCAGCTTCGGCAGCCTCCCGCTCCAGGTCTCGTACTCGGCCAGGACCTCGGCCGGGGTGAGGCTCCGGCGGGCCTCCACGTCGGCATCGTTGTTCCGCTCGACGCTCTTGGCGCGGACGACCTTGAGCAGCCAGGGGGTGAAGACCCCGTGCACCGTGGCGGTCATGTGCGCCACCACGTCCTGCACCGACCAGCCCGCGCACGCGCTCGGTGCCTTCCACTCGTCGTCGCCCAGCAGCCGGCAGAAAGCCAGGACGTCCTCCCGTTCCCTGCGCAGCGCCCCCACCCGGTCTGTCGCCATGGTCAGCTCCCTCCCTCGTCCACCTGCATGTCGCTCTCGAACAGGCCCAGCAGGTTCCCTTCCGGGTCCCGTACGAGGGCCGACCAGCCCACCCCGCCGATCTGGGTCTTGGGTCGCACCACCGACGCGCCCGCCCGCTCCGCCTGGGCCAGCGTCTCGACCAGGTCGGGCACGGCCACGTAGACGAGGACGCCGGTATCGGGCGCCTGGCGCTGGTAGAGCGCCCCGTCGATGCCGAGCCCGTCGCTGCCGGTCGTCGCCAGCTGGTAGGTGGGCATGTCGCCCCAGCCCTGGACCTGCCAGCCGAAGACCTCTTCGTAGAACTTCCGGGCCCGGCCGGCGTCGTCGTAGGGAAGCTCGAAGTGGACGATCCGCGGCATTACCCGAAGGCTACGCCGGGTCGGGCCCCTTGACGATGTTGTAGGCGGGAAACGTCAGCGGCAGGGAGGCGAAGAAGTCGGAGGCCCGGGCGGCGGGGATGAGGTCCTCGGCCAGGAACTGCTCGAAGGCCTCGTTGCTCTCCCACACGTCGACCACCATCCAGCCGTCCTCGGTGGGACCGGCGACGTGGTAGATGCGCCCGGCGGGGTTGTCGGGGCCGAGGCGGGCCATCACCGCGTCGTACTGCTCCCGGCCCGCGCCCGGCACCTCGAAGATGTACGTCACCGCCATCGGCGCACCTCCATGGCCGCCCGTCGCCGCGAGGTTACGCCCCGCCGGACCGGCCCGGCCGGACTTCGGTGCGCGGGGTTCAGCGCAGCGCGGAGACCGCGCCCACGTACTCGCCCCGGATCACGATGCGCTGCTTGGCGCTCCCCGGGGGGTGGCAGGCGAAAAGGGTCATGGTGGCGATCGGCGTGGGGTTCACGATCCAGGTGTCCCGGGGACCGACGATCTCCGTGCCGGTCACCTTGTAGTGGAACTCCCCGTCGGCGGTCTTGAAGATGACCTCGTCCCCCGGGACGAGCTCGTCGGCCCTGCGGAACGGGTGGGAGTGGGTGACGCGGTGGCCGGCGAAGACGGTGTTGCCCAGCTGGCCGGGCATGGCACTGCCCGGCCAGTGCCCGGGCCCGTGGTCGACCACGGTGAGGCTGACCCCCTCGTAGATCGGGTGGACCAGGCCGATCCTGGGGATCTGGATCTCGCCCACCTTGACCAGCGGCTCGGGAGCCCGCTCGGCCGGCGGCGGCTTCGGGGCGGTGACGGGGGCCGGGGCCGGATCGGCGGTGAGCGTGGTGGCGGTGACCGGCACCGGGTCCTCCACATAGGAGGTGAACACCTTGTCGGGCAGGGCCTTGGGCCCGACGTCGTCCCCCGACCGGACCATGGCCATCGCCGACCCGGCGGTCAGGATCACCCCGAGGGCCATGGCGATCAGAGGCAGGGGCGACAGCCGGGCGCGCTGGGGGGGCGCGTCAGCGGGACCGTCACTGCTCTGGTCCCCCGGGGGAAGGGAGAAGGGCACGGCGGACTTGTTCGCCCCCGTGCCCTTCGGACCCTTCTACCGCAACGGAATCGTCACGAGATCGGGCGCTACGAAGCGGCCCGCACCCGGTCCTCCTCGAGCAGGGTTCCGACCGTTGTGTGCTCGAACGCCCGAATTGACCGCATGACGGTGTCGACCGCCCCCACCGGGTCGACCCCGATGGCCGTCTCGGCCGCCAGGACAAGGCCGTGGACGCCGTCGAGGAGGGTGTTGGCGATGTCGTTCATCTCGGCGATGGTCGGCTGGCGGTTCACCACCATGGACTCGAGCAGGTTGGTGGCCACGTACACCGGGCGGTTCCAGCGGTTGGCCTGGCGCACGATCGCCTTCTGGTAGAAGGGCACGTACTCGACCGGCACCTCCCGGGACAGGTCGCCCCGGTCGATGAGGACGGCGTCGGAGGCGTCGATGATCTGGTCCCGGTTGCGGACCCCGGCCCGGCTCTCGATCTTGGAGATGATGGTGGAGCCCTCGGGCACCAGGGCCCGCATGAGCTCGACATCACCGGCCGAGCTGGCGAAGGACAGGCAGTAGTGGCGGATGCCGGCGGCGGCGCCGATCTCGATGGCCCGCACGTCGGAGTCGGTCACCGGGGCCAGCCCGGGCTGGGGGTCGATGTTGACGGCCTTGTTGGAGCGGACCATGCCGGGCTCGAGCACCGTGGCCATGG
>JBOGFE010000358.1:0-7460 GCA_050741935.1 Acidimicrobiia bacterium
TCGGCCTCATCCGTGATCGGGAGACCGAGACCGGCATCGGAAGCGAGAGCGAGAGCGCCAGCATCTCGGAGCTCGCGTCGAACGACCAGCACCAGGGCGACCTCGGCACCGAGACATTCGAGCGGGAGAAGGACTTCTCGCTCCTCGAGCAGCTGGAAGCCGAGCTCGACGAGCTCGACCGGGCCCTGCACAAGCTCGACGACGGCACCTACGGCGTCTGTGAGGCGTGTGGCGAGCAGATCCCCCCCGAGCGACTCGAGGCGGTGCCCGGGGCCCGCTTCTGCGTCAGAGACCAGACCCGGCGCTGATGGGTTTCGACGGCTGGGCCGAGGTGTCGTCATAGCCCGACTCCGGCTCTTCGCCCGAGCCCGGGAGGCCGCCGGGTGCTCGGCCGACGACTTCCCCGCCGCTCACCTCGGCGAGCTGCTCGACCAGGCCTGCGCCGCCTACGGGGCGGAGTTCGCCGCCGTGCTCGCCACCGCCGCCGTGTGGGTGAACGGCGAGGAGCCCGGCGCCGGACGCGACACCGAGCTCCTCCCTGACGACGAGGTGGCCGTCCTCCCGCCGGTGAGCGGCGGGAGCTGAGCGGACCGCTACGCCTGCTTGGTCTCCCAGAAGATCTTGTCGATCTCGCCGATCAGTCCGAGCAGCTTCTCGCCCTGGGCGGGATCAACCGACTTCTTGGCCGCCCCCGCCTCCTTGGTGGCCTGCCAGAACAGGTCGTGGAGCTGGGGGTAGGTCTCGAGATGGTTGGGCTTGAAGTAGTCGGTCCACAGCACCCAGAGATGGTGCTTGACGAGGTCGGCCCGCTCCTCCTTGATCTGGATGGCGCGCTGGCGGAAGGTCTCGTCGTCGGAGGACTGGTACTTCTCCTGGACGGCCTTCACCGACTCGGCCTCGATCCGGGCCTGGGCGGGGTCGTAGACGCCGCACGGGAGGTCACAGTGGGCGTGGGCCGTCAGGGGCGGGCGGAGCCGGTCGATGGCGGTGAGCAGGCGGGTGGCGACGGACATGGCTGTGCTCCTCTTCGAGATCGGGCGTGGCAAATGTACCCACGGGGCACCATGAGGAACGCACGTGGTCGAAGGCTGCGGCGCGGCATCGCCCTCCTCGGTGCCCTCTCGGGTCTGGCCGCCCGGCACCTCCGGCGGATCGAGATCACGGGCGAGAGCATGGCCCCCGCCCTGGCACCGGGCGACCGGGTCGTGGTGTTCCGGGGCGGACGGCTCCGGACGGGGGACATTGTGGCCTGTGTGGACCCCCGCGATCCGAACCGCACCGTGGTCAAGCGGGTGGCCGCCGTCGTGGGTCGGGAATACACAGTCATCGGTGACAACTTTAACCACAGTATCGACAGTCGCCACTTTGGACCCATTGACGCCAAATCAATCATTGGGCGACTGATCTTTCGGTACTTTCCCGAGGGTCGGACAGGAGTCATTCGGCGGGGCTGCGCCCGCTCCGCGTTGGTAACCGGCGACGTTCACGCGCGCAGCGTCGAGAAGACGGAGTGATTGGTCGTCCGGGATTGCCCGAAATGAAACCCGATTGTTAAGGTCCGGCAGCATTGAGCCCATGAGGCTCACTCCGGGCCATGCGCAAACTCTTCAACCCCCTTCTCATGCTGTGCGTCTGCCTGATGCTCGTCGCGGCTCCGGTCGGGGCCGCCGGGGCGTCGAAGGCGGGCAAGAAGGTCTCCGAGTCCCAGCTCCGGCGCAAGGCCAACAAGGCCGCCGCCGGCTACGCCCGGGCCGAAGCGGTGGTGGCCCGCCTCGGGAACGACATCGCCCGGCTGGAGAAGGACGTGGCCAAGCTCCAGGTGCAGATGGCGCCGCTGCGGGCGGCCATCACGCGCCGGGCCGTCGCCGTCTACCAGGCCGGGCGCGGCATCGACGCCATCGCCGGCCTTTCGGTCCAGCCCGATCTGGTGGAGTCCGTCCGCGGGGTCCGGATGGTGTCCCAGGCCTCCTCCGCCGACCTCGACGTCATCGAGCGGCTGAACGCGGCCAGCACCAAGGTCCGCCAGCGCCAGGGGGCCATCGCCGCCAAGCGCCAGGCCCAGGAAGTGGCCATGGCCGACCTGGACGGCGAGCGCAAGGTGGTCGAGCTGCAGCTGGCGGTCATGGCCCGGGTTCGCCAGGACCTGCAGTCCCGGATCGTGGCCGCCCCTCGGGCCAGCCGGGGTGAGCGGCGGGGCGTGCCGCCCCAGCCCGTCCTCCAGACGGCCGAGTCGGCGGCCGCCATCCCCGTGGCCACCAGCATGATCTGCCCCGTCGCCGGGCCGATGGCCTTCACCGATTCCTGGGGCGACCCCCGGGGCGGGGGCCGGCGCCACAAGGGCGTGGACATCATGAACCCCGCCGGCACCCCCAACGTGGCCGTGGTGTCGGGCCAGATCGCCCGGCACCGCTCCGGAGCGGGCGGGCTCGCCATCTACCTCTACGGCGACGACGGCCACACCTACTACTACGCCCACCTGGCCGAGGTGGTGGGCCCGGATCGCCGGGTGGCCCAGGGCGAGGTCGTGGCCAAGACCGGCAACAGCGGAAACGCCCGGGGTGGGGCGTACCACACCCACTTCGAGATCCACCCCGGTGGTGGCGGGGCGGTCAACCCGTACCCCTCGGTCGAAGGCGTCTGCTAGCCATCTCCGGGCGCGGGCCGGGGCATCGCGCGAGCAGTACCCTCTAGGACCATGAATTCCGCCAGCCCTCCGTCGGCCACACCCCCGCTGCGCCGCCTCGATCGCGTGCTCGATCCCGTCTACCTGGAGGGTCTGGGCGATCGCCCCGTCGACGAGGTCGAGGTCATGAAGGGTGAGTGCGTCGAGCTGGAGACGGAGGCGTCCTTCGTCCGGCGCCTGGCGCAGGCCCGCCTCGACATCCTCGAGGCCGAGCGGCGCCGCCGGGCGTCGGGAGGCTCGCTCGACGAGCTCATCGCCGGCCTGGCCGGCATCCTGGCCGACGAGGGCCCGCGGCCGGCGCCGGCCCAGGCCCATCTTCCCCAGGTGCTCGTTCCCTCTCCGGAGATCGAGTGGACCCGGGGCCTGGAACGCCTGGTCGGCGATGCCACCCTCGTCCGCCTCCCGGATCTGTCCGAAGAGGAGCTGACCTCGACGGAGGAGGGGCTGCGGGAGCTGGAGACCGAGGTGTCCACCGTCCGCCGCCGGCTGCACGACGTGCTCCATGCCCTGGAGATGGAGCTGGCGGCCCGGATCCAGGCCAGCTCGTGAACGATCCGCAGGACCAGGGTGGTGATCGCTGCATTCTCGTCGTCGACGACGACGCGGTCCTGCGGCGGGTGGTCCGGGCCGTGCTCGAAGCCGACGGCTTCTCCGTGATCGAGGCGGCCGACGGGGAGCAGGGTCTGAAGCTGGCCGCCGAGGCCCAGCCCGGCGTGGTCATCCTCGACGTGATGATGCCCGGTCTCGACGGGATCGAGGTCTGCCGGCGGATGGACCACGGTGCGACCAAGGTGCTGATGCTGACCGCCCTGGGCGACGTGACCACCGAGGTCGCCTCCCTGGAGGCGGGGGCCCGGGGATACCTGACCAAGCCGTTCTCCTCCATGGACCTCCTCGACCGGGTCGAGGCGCTGCTCAAGTCATGAGCCATGGGCACTGACTGGGAAGCGGCCTCGGTCCCCGACCCGGCCGCCGCCCTCGAGGCCCAGCTGCTGGTCTTCGCCAAGGAGCTGGGGGAGAGCTACCAGCGGGAGCGGGCCCGCCGGCTCGAGCTGGAGCGGGCCTACGCCGGCCTGCGCGACGCCTACCTGCAGACGACCCGGTCGCTGGCCCTGGTGGTGGAGGCCAAGGACGCGGGCACCGGTGCCCATCTGGAGCGCTGCCGGCACTACGGCATGGCGCTCCTGACCGAGATGGGCGTGGCCGACGAGAACCGGGAAGCGGAGTTCGGCTTCCTGCTCCATGACGCCGGCAAGGTCGGCATCCCGGAGCGGATCCTGAACAAGCCCGGCCCGCTGACGGCCGCCGAGTGGAGGGTCATGCGCACCCATCCGGTGGTGGGCTACCAGCTGGTGGCGGGCATCCCCTTCCTGCGCACCGCCGCCCTCGTCATCCGTTCCCACCACGAGATGTTCGACGGCACCGGCTACCCGGAGGGGCTGCGGGGGGAGCAGATCTCGCTCGCCGCCCGCGCCTTTGCCGTGATCGACGCCTTCGACGCCATGACCGCCGACCGGCCCTACCGGGCGGCCCTGGCTCCCGACCGGGCGGTGGCCGAGCTGGAGCGCATGTCGGGTACCCAGTTCGACCCCGAGGTGGTCCGGGTCTTCGCCCCCCTGGCCGAGCGCCTGGTTCCGCTCGGCACCGGGTGATGGGACCGATGACCAATCCGGTGAACCCGGGGCTCGAGGCCCGGATGCGGGACCTGGGCGATTTCATCCGCGACCAGCGCCGTACCGCCCGCCTGTCGCTGCGCAAGCTCTCGGAGCTGGCCGGCATCTCCAACCCCTACCTCAGCCAGATCGAGCGGGGCCTGCGCAAGCCCAGCGCCGAGATCCTCCAGGCCATCGCCAAGGCGCTGCGGATCTCCGCCGAGACCCTCTACGTCCGGGCCGGGATCCTCGAGGAGCGTGACGGCGACCACGACCTGGTGGCCGAGATCCTGCGGAACCCGACTCTCACCGAGCGCCAGAAGCAGGTCCTGATCGACGTGTACCGGTCGTTCCTCAACACGCCGGCGGGCGATTCCGGCTAGCCCAGCCGATACGATCCCCCTGTGCTTATCGCTCTTCGCCTGACGGCTCATCGCGGTGCGGCCGGGGACCCCGGCCCCAGCCGCCAGTCCCTGCTGCGCAGGTCCTGATGCCCCGCTCCCTGGCGATTCTCAGCCTGCACACGTCGCCCCTGGCCCAGCCGGGCTCGGGTGACGGTGGCGGCATGAACGTCTACGTCCGCTCGATGGCCTCGGCCCTCGCCCGGGCCGGCCTGGCCTGTGACGTGTGGACCCGGGCCGAGCATCCGGATCAGCCCGATGTGGTGGTGGTCGAACCCAGCTTCCGGGTCCTCCACGTCGCCGCCGGCCCCCGGGCGCCGTTACCCAAGGAGGCGCTGCCGGCCTTGGTGGAGGAGTTCACCGCCGGCATGCTGGCCCGGGTGCAGACCTGCGGGCGGGACTACGACGCCCTCCACGGCAACTACTGGCTGTCGGGCCAGGTGGCGCACCGCCTCAAGCACGAGCTGTCGCTGCCCATGCTCGCCACCTTCCACACCCTGGCCCGGGTGACGGGCGCCGACGAGGGGGCGGACGGTGCCAACCGGGCCGCGGGCGAGGCCGAGATCATCCGGTGCGCCGATCTGATCCTGGCATCGACCACCACCGAGGCGGCGCAGCTGCGTTATCTCTACGGGGCCGATCCGGACCGGGTGGAGGTCCTGCCTCCGGGGGTGGACCACCGTCTCTTCTCGCCCGGTGACCGGAAGCAGGCCCGGGCCCGGCTCGGTCATCCGGGGTCCCAGGTCATGCTCTTCGTCGGCCGCGTCCAGCCGCTCAAGGGTCTCGAGCTGGCCGTCGAGTGCCTGGCCGAGACCGACGGTGCCGGCGTGCTGTGGGTGGTGGGCGGTCCGAGCGGGGTCGAAGGTCCGGCCGAGCTGGACCGGGCCAAGGCCCGGGCCGCCGAGCTCGGGCTGGGTGAGCGGGTGCTCTTCCTTCCTCCCGTGCCCCACCACCGGCTGGTCGACTACTACCGGGCCGCTGACGTGGTGGTGGTTCCCTCCCGCAGCGAGTCCTTCGGGCTGGTGGCCCTGGAGGCGGCCGCCTGCGGGACCCCGGTGGTGGCCTCGGCGGTGGGAGGGTTGACCGGGATCGTGGCCGATGGGCTGACCGGCTTCCTCGTCGAGGGCCGGGACCCGCTGGACTGGGCCACCCCCGTCTCCCTCCTCCTCGACGATCCCGAGCTGGCCCAGACCATGGGGGCGCGGGCCGCAGCCCGCTCGGGCCAGTGGTCCTGGTCGATGACGGCGGCCCGGCTGCGGCGCCTGTGCGCCGACCTGGTGGAACGCACGCCGGTGGAGTGCAGCTGATCGGGGTCCGGGGTGTCCCCGGAGGGTAGAGATCTGGCCGCTCAGCTCGTAGCCGCCCATCTCACCGGGCCGGTGGCCAAGCAGCCGTACGTCCAGCACGTCGAGTACGACCCGGAGATCCCCCGCTGGTACCTCCGCTTCGGCTGCGACGGCCGCGACGCCTCCACCATCTACTTCGATCTGGGGCAGCGCTCCCTTCGCTTCGAGCTCTACTTCATGCCCGACCCGCCCGGTAACCACGAGGCCCTCTACCGCTGGCTGCTGCGGCGGAACCACCACGGCCTCTACGGCGCCCGCTTCTCCATGGGCGCCGACGGGGACATCTACGTGGTGGGTCGCGTGCTCTACGAGCACCTCAGTGAAGAGGAGCTCGATCGGGTCATCGGCGTCTGCTACGAGCTGGTCGAGACCTGGTTCCAGAGCGCCATCCAGATCGGCTTCGGACGGGCCGGGCCACCCGATAAAACCCTTGCCCCGCAACGGGAAGCGGACTAGGTTGACGCCGCCGTCGCCGACGGGTGGCGGTGAGGCGAGGCCCGAGGTGCAGGCGGGTCCGTCCCGTTCGGGGAAGTGCGGGGCGGTTCCAATGGTTCCTCGGGCCCGCCCGCGTCCGGGCCCGGATCCGGACGGCTGGCACGGCGCCACAGTATGGCGCCGGGAGGCGGGGCTGGGGCCCCCGCCGACGTCGCGATGAGCCGCCAGGCGAAGAGCCAATGGCATCGCGCCGGGGGGTCCGTGATCATCGCCGCCATCAGCCTGGCCGGGGTGCTCGGCAACGCCCTCGTGGCCCCCGCGCTCCCCGACATCGCCCGGGCCCTGTCCGTCGACGACACCGGGATCGGGCTGGTGGTGGCGGCCGCCTCCCTGCCCGGCGTGGTGGTGGCCCCCATCATCGGGGTGGCCGCCGACCGGTTCGGGCGCCGGATCGTGGTCGTCCCCTGCCTGGTCGTCTTCGGTCTCGGCGGTATCGCGGCCATGGCCGCCCCCACCTTCGGCGTGCTCATCGCCGCCCGGCTGCTCCAGGGCCTGGGGGCGGCGGGCCTCGTCAACCTGGCCGTGGTGATGATCGGTGACCGCCACGAGGGGGCCGTGGAGCGGGCGGCCGCCATCGGCCGCAACGGCGCCGTGCTCATCGGCGGCCTGGCCGTGCTCCCGGTCGTGGGGGGAGGCCTGGTCGCTCTGGCCGGTTGGCGGGCCGCGTTCGCCCCCATGGCCCTCACCCTGCTGGTGGCCCTGGCCGCCGCCCGCATGCTGCCCCGGGGCCGGCCGGCCGGCGTCGCCGGTCTCCAGGACCAGATGCGGGCCGCCGGCGCCGCCCTGGCCGACCGCCGGGTGGTGGCCATGCTCGTCATCGGCTACTTCGCTTTCGTGCTCGTCTTCGGGGCCGTCCTCACGCTGCTGCCCATCGACCTCGACC
>JBOGFE010000359.1:0-4173 GCA_050741935.1 Acidimicrobiia bacterium
GCTCCCCGCCGGGCCCTCCCCGGGCCGCCGGCGGCGCCTCCCGGGCTCCTCAACCGGCTGACCGTGCGGGCCTTCAACGAGTTGTGGTTCCGGAAGTCACCCCGGCACCTGGAGCGCCGGATCGTGCCGCTGGAGGCGTTCTTCCATCCTCTCGACGGGATGTCGGACTGGAACCGCCTCTACGGCCCCCGGGGCTTCGTGCAGCACCAGTTCGTGGTCCCCTTCGGCGCCGAGTCGGCGCTGCGCACGGCGCTGGAGCGCCTGGCCGGGGCGGGGAGCGCCTCCTTCCTGGCCGTCCTCAAGCGCTTCGGGCCGGCCAACCCCGCGCCCCTGTCCTTCCCCCTGCCCGGGTGGACCCTGGCTCTGGACCTGCCGGTGGGGTCGGCGGGGCTCTCCGCCCTCCTCGACGTGCTCGACGAGCTGGTGGTGGAGGCGGGCGGGCGCGTCTACCTGGCCAAGGACGCCCGCCTCCGGCCCGAGCTGATGCCGGTCATGTACCCCCGCCTCGGTGAATGGCAGGAGGCGCTGCGGCGGGTCGATCCCGAGGGGGTCCTGCGCTCCGACCTGTCCCGCCGCCTGCAGCTGAGAGGACGAGAATGAACGACGCCTTCGCCTCCCCGCAGTCCGTGCTGGTGCTCGGGGGGGGCTCCGACCTCGGCCTGGCCATCACCCGGGCCCTGGTGGGCCGCCGGGCCCGCCGGGTGATCCTCGCCGGCCGCAGCCCCACCCAGCTCAAGCCCGCGGCCGACGAGCTGGCCGCCCTGGGGGCCAACTCCGTCGAGCGGATCGCCTACGACGCCCTCGACCCCGAGGGCCACGACGCCGTCGTGGACGGGATCTTCGACCGCTTCGGCGACATCGACCTGGCCCTGGTGGCCTTCGGTGTGCTGGGCGACCAGGACGAGGCGGAGCGCGACGCCGGCGCCGCCCTCCCCGTGCTGCGCACCAACTTCGTCGGCGCCGCCGCCACCTGCCTGGCCCTGGCCCGGCGGCTGCGGGCCCAGGGCCACGGCACCCTGGTGGTCCTGTCGTCGGTGGCCGGCGAGCGGGTTCGGGCGGCCAACTTCGTCTACGGCGCCTCCAAGGCCGGGATCGACGGGTTCTGCCAGGGTCTGGGCGACTCCCTGGCCGGCTCCGGGGTCCGGGTGCTCATCGTCCGGCCCGGCTTCGTCCCCACCAAGATGACGGCCGACCGGGACAAGGCGCCGTTCTCCACCACCCCCGAGGGCGTCGCCGAGGCGGTGGTGCGGGGGCTGGAGAAGGGGGCGGAGGTGGTCTGGGCGCCGCCCGTCCTGCGCTACGTGATGGCCGTGGCCCGCCACCTGCCCCGGCCGGTGTTCCGGAGGCTCAAGAACTGAGCCCCCGGGTCGTCGCCGCCTTCGATCTCGACCGCACCCTCACCCGGCGCGAGACGCTGGTGCCCTTCGTCCTGCGGGCCCGGGGGCGGGCGGCCACGGTGCGGACCATCGTGGCGCTGCCGCTGCCGCTGGCCCGGGGCCTGGCCCGCGACTCGCACCGCGACCACGGCAAGGAGCTGTTCCTGGAGCGGCTGCTGGGCGGACGGGAGGTGGCGCCGCTGGCGGCGGCGGCAGAGGCCTTCGCCGGCGACGTGGTGGCCGCCCATCTGCGGCCCGACACCCACCGGCAGCTGGAATGGCACCGGGCGCAGGGCCACGAGCTCGTCATCATCTCCGCCTCCCCCGAGCTCTACGTGGCCCCCATCGGCCGGCGCCTGGGCGTCGACGCCGTGCTCGCCACCCGGCTCGAGGTCGACGCGCAGGGCCGGTTCACGGGCCGGTTCACGGGCCGGAACTGCCGCGGGGCCGAAAAGGCGGTGCGCCTGCGGGATCACCTCGGCGCCGGGGGGCCCGTCACCACCCTGTTCGCCTACGGTGACAGCAAGGGCGACCGCGAGCTCCTGGCCATGGCTTCCACCGGCGTCTGGGTCGGCAGGCGGCCGCTCCCAGATCCCGGAGCGCTCCTCGCCGGTGAATAACCTGTCCCGCCCATGACCCCGGCCTCCCCCGACGAGTCGCCCGCCGTCTCCTACCAGAAGCTGTCGGTGATCGTGCCCGTCTTCGACGAGCGGACCACGGTGGTGGAGATCATCCGCCGGGCCCGGGCCGTCGAGTTGCCCGTCGACCGGGAGATCGTGGTGGTGGACGACGGCAGCACGGACGGGACCCGCGACGTCCTCCCCCAGCTGGAGGACTCCACCGTGCGGGTGTTCCTCCACGCCGAGAACCGGGGGAAGGGGGCCGCCATCCGCACCGGGCTGGCCCACGCCACCGGCGACCTGGTCCTCATCCAGGACGCCGACCTGGAGTACGACCCCGACGACTGGCCCCGGCTCCTCGCCCCCGTCCTCAAGGGCAAGGCGAAGGTGGTCTACGGGTCCCGCTTCACCGGCGAGCGGCGCAACATGCTCTTCTGGCACTGGGTCGGCAACCGGTTCCTGACCCTCGTCACCAACGTCCTCTACGACACGACGCTGTCGGACATGGAGACCGGCTACAAGCTCTTCGACCGCTCGGTCCTCGACGGGATCACCCTCACGTCGGACCGCTTCGGCTTCGAACCCGAGGTGACGGCCAAGGTGCTGCGCTCGGGCGAGCGGATCTACGAGGTGCCCATCTCCTACACCGGCCGGGAGATCCACGAGGGCAAGAAGATCACCTGGCGCGACGGGTTCACCGCCCTGTGGACGCTGCTGCGCTGCCGGGTCCGGAGCCGGTAGGCGAGGGCCGGCCGAGAGGGCCGCGGGCCGTGGCGAAGAGGGACAGCGTGGTCTCGTCCACGCCCTCGGTGATGAAGAAGTGGCCTTCGTCGATCCCGGTGGCGCCCTGGGCGTGCCGGCCCGCCTGGAGCCGGTAGAAGACCCGCGTGGCCAGCCCGTAGCCGGCGATGTACCAGCGCCGGGGCAGGCGGTGGCGCAGGTCGAACACGTCGAGCGCCAGCAGGCGGCGGGCCGCCGCCCGGCGCTCACCGAAGTCCCGCTTCACCGTCTCGGTGGCGTCGTGCCCCCCGACCTGGACGTCCCGGAAGTAGCGGCCGAGGAGCTCTCGCAGCTCGGGCGGCTCGAAGAGATGGAGGTGGAAGGGGTTCTCGAGGTCGGCGGGCCGGTTCGGCGTGAAGATGAAGGCCGTCCCCCCCGGGGCGAGCACGCGGCCGATCTCCGCCACGTGAAGGGACGGATCCTCGAAGTGCTCGATGATGTGGGAGGACACCACGTAGTCGAAGGCCCGGTCACGGAAACCCAGCCGGGCGCCGTCGGCACAGACGGGAACCAGGGCGGCCCCGTCCCCGCCCTTGGCCCGGGCCAGGGCGCCGAGGTCGTAGTCGGCACCGAACGTCGTGCGCCCCTCACCCTGCAGGTGGGATGCTCCGAGACCGGTTCCACAACCGATGTCGAGCACCCGGCCACCCCCCATCCGCCGGGCCGCCTCGAGATAGCCGGACCGGTGCAGGGCCACGAGGGCGTCGGGCGTGACGCCGGCGATCGGACGCTCGCCGGTGGCCCGCATCGCTACCGGCGGCCGAGGCCGCGCAGGAGCCGCTCGTACTCGGACACCACGGCGTCGATCCCGAACCGATCCGCCGCGCCGGGTCCCGGGTCGCGGGGAGACGGGGTGGCCAGCACCGTCTCGATCCCCTCCGCCAGCGCTCCCGGGTCGCCCTCGGCCACCAGCACACCGAAGCCGGTCTCCGTGACCGGCACCCTCACCCCCGGCCGGTCGGAGGCCACCACCCGCACCCCGGCCGACATGGCCTCGACCTGGACGATCCCGAACCCCTCGAAGGCGTTGACCGACGGGAAGGCGAAGCAGTCCAGGGAGGCGTAGAAGTCCGCCAGCCGATCCTCGGGGATGAACCCCAGGAACCGGATCCGGTCGTCCTCGGGAGCCAGGGCCCGGAGGTGGGCGATGACGCTTCCCCCCGCCACTCCCTCGTAGTCCCCGCCGATGAGGAGGCGGGCATCCGGCCGGTCGAGCTTGATGAAGGCCTGGATGAGGAGGGCGAGGCCCTTCTCCTCGACGATGCGTCCAAGGAACCCGATGTGGGGACCGGGCCCGTCCCGGAACGTCGGGGAGCCGCCGCCGCGGTCGAGGCACGGAGGCGGGATGGGCGCCAGCGGGCGCGCCCGGAGCTCGGGCCAGAGCAGGCTGGCGCGGG
>JBOGFE010000360.1:0-11833 GCA_050741935.1 Acidimicrobiia bacterium
AGTGCGCCCTCAGCCTGCGGCCGGCCGCCGCCGTCCTCGACGCCGTCATGCCCCACCTCGACGGCATGGAGGTCAGCCGCCGGATGCGCTCGGAGCTGGGCCGGGGGCCGGCCGTGCTCCTCCTCACCGGACGGACCGACGTCGCCGACCGGATCGCCGCCTTCGAGGCCGGCGCCGACGACTACGTCGTCAAGCCGGTGCGGGTCACCGAGCTCGTGGAGCGGGTGAAGCGGCACCTCCACCGGGACACCGGCCCCCGCCCCGGGAAGCTCCTCGGCGGCCCCGAGATCTACGCCGACCTCCGGGGGCGGATGCGGTCGGGCGAGCCCGTCGCCGCCATGTGCGTGGAGGTGACCGGGATCCGGCCCTTCAGCCGCCACTACTCCTATGCCCGCTCGGAGCGGGTGCTGCGCTGGATCGGCGACCTCCTCCTGGGGCTGGGCGCCTCGCGACCGGGGACCGTGGTCGGCCGGCTCGGGGCCGACGACTTCCTCACCCTCACCTCACCCCGGGACGTCACCGAGCTGAGCGGCGACCTGCTGGCCGCCTTCGCCGCCGATGTCTCCTCGTTCTACGACCCGGCCGATGCCGAACGGGGCTGGATCGACGTCATCGACCGTTCCGGCGGCACCCGGCGCCACCGGCCCCTGACCCTCGGCGTCGGCGTCGCCACGGCCGCCGGCGGTACCCGGCACCACCTCGAGCTGGTGGAGCGGGCGGCGGAGATGGCCCGCTACGCCAGCAGCGCCGACGGCTCCCGGGTGGCGGTGGACCGGCGGTCCTGATCCGCCCCTGACCCCTATCGGGGCAGGAGCCCGTCCCGGGCGGCGGTGGCCATGGCTTCGAGGGCGCTGCGCGCCCCCAACGCGTCGGCGGCCGCGCCGAGCTGCCGGCGGCACGCTTCGGAGCTGATCCCCAGCCGGGCGGCGACGGCGGTCATCTCCTCCCCCTCGGCCATGTGACCCAGCAGCCGTTGCTGTTCGGAGGAAAGGTCCCGGCTCGAGACCGGCGGGGTGCCCGCCCCCTCGAGGCGGGCGGCGGCGAGGAGCGTCTGCAGGGCCGTCGGGGAGACCACGGGCTCACCCGAGGCGGCCCGGCGGACGCCATCGAGGATGGCCCTCAGGCGGGTGTCCTTGGGGAGGAAACCGCTGGCCCCCGCCCGGGCGGCCCGAAGCAGCGCCCCCGCCTCGACCCCGGCCGTGAGCACGATCACCGCCGCTTCGGGCCTCAGGTCCTTGACCCGGCCGGCGGCCTCGATCCCGTCGCCGTCGGGCAGGTTGACGTCCATGAGGACGACGTCCGGATGCTCGCCGGCCACCATCGCCAGGGCTTCGGCCACGGTGCCGGCGACGCCGGTGCACTCCAGGCCGGCGTCCATGTCCACGGCCAGGCGGAGAGCCTCGCCCAGCGCCACGTGGTCCTCCACGATCAGCACCCGATGCGGGGTCGGCGCCTCGGCATCCAGGTCCGTCACAGTACCCGGGTGCCCGGGGAGCTTCCGGTGGTACGGTCGGCCTCCGGACAGCGGGCGCGTGGGGTCGAGCCATGGCGGACACAGCGGCTGCTCGGGGGGTTTCGGAGTCCTCGGTGGGGTCGGTCCCCGTCGATGCCTTCATCGAGTCCGCCCCTGACGCTGTCGTCCTGATCGACGGTGATGGCCGCATCGTCCTCGTCAACGCTCAGGCCGAGAAGCTCTTCGGGTTCGTACGCACCGAGCTGCTGGGCCAGCCGGTCGAGGTGCTCCTGCCCGAGCGCTTCCGCTCCGCGCACGTCGCCCACCGGGGGACCTACCGCGACGACCCGAAGACCCGCCCGATGGGGGCGGGGCTGAAGCTGTTCGGTCGTCGCAAGGACGGCGCCGAGTTCCCCATCGACATCAGCCTCAGCCCCCTCCGGACCGCGGAGGGGATGGTGTTCACCGCCGCCATCCGCGACATCACCGAGCGCCGGAAGGTGGAGGAGACGCTGCGCAAGAGCGAGGAGAAGTTCCGGGCCTTCCTGGAGTCGGCTCCCGACGCCATCGTCATCATCGACCCCGAAGGTGTCATCACCCTCGTGAACGCCCAGACGGAGCAGCTCTTCGGCTTCCCCCGGCAGGAGCTGATCGGACAGCCCGTGGAGCAGCTGCTGCCCGAGCGCTTCCACCCCGCCCACGTGGGCCACCGGGCCGCCTACCGCTCCGATCCCCGCCCCCGGCTGATGGGGGCGAGCCTCGAGCTCTACGGCCGGCGCCGGGACGGCACCGAGTTTCCCGTCGACATCAGCCTCAGCCCGCTCCAGACCGAGGAGGGTCTCCTGCTGGCCGCCGCCATCCGCGACGTCACCAGCCGCAAGCGGCTGGAGGCGGCCCGGGACGAGTTCATCCACAACGCGGCCCATGAGCTGCGCACGCCGCTGGCCACCCTGGCCGGCCTGGGTGAGCTGCTCGCCACTCACCTGCCGGTCATGAAGCCCGAGCAGGTGGAGCGCTCGCTGGACGCTCTGCAGCGCCAGGGGGAGCGGGCCAGCGTGCTGGTCGCCAACCTGCTCGACCTCTCCCAGCTCGACGGCGGGCGGGTCCGGTTCCTCTTCGAGGCGGTCGACGCCACCGACGCCGCGCGCCGGGCGCTGGACGCGGCACCGCCCCCCGAGGGCACGGTGGTCGAGGTCAACCTGCCTCCGGAGCTGGCGGTGTGGGCCGACGCCGCCCGGCTCGACCAGGTCTTCACCAACCTGCTCACCAACGCCTACCGCTACGGGGGACCTCACGTCGCCATCCACGGCCGCGCCCAGGGGCGTGACGTCTTCTTGTCCTTCTCCGACGATGGCCCCGGGGTGCCACCCGACCTGTTGCCCCGCCTCTTCGAACCCTTCACCCGGGGGCCCAGCACCAAGGACCAGGGTGGTTCGGGCATCGGCCTCGCTCTCTGCCGGCGCCTGGTGGAGGCATTCGGCGGCACCATCAAATATGAGCCCGGCCCGGCCGGCGCCCGGTTCGCCATCCGGCTCCGGTGCCCCTAGACCGGACGGTGCTCGTCGTCGACGACGAGGCCGACCTGCTCTTCACCGTGACCCTGGCCCTGGAGATGGCCGGCTACTCGGTGGTGCAGGCGACCAGCGGGGAGGAAGCACTGGAAATGGTGGAGGCCGTCTCCCCCGATGTGGTCGTCCTCGACCTGCGGCTGCCCGGCATCGACGGCTGGGAGGTGCTGCGCCGCCTCGGAGTGGGATTGGAGCGCCCCAAGGTGCCCGTGGTCCTGCTCTCCGCTCAGGTGGACACGGCCACGGCCGCCCGGGCCATGGATCTCGGCTGTCGGGCCTACCTGGCCAAGCCCTTCCGCCCGTCCGAGCTCACCCGGGTCGTCGCGGAGGTGCTGGCCGCCACCAGCGGCCCTCCGTGATCGGCGAGGAAGTCGGCCAGGGACGGGAATGACAGGCCGGTGGCAGCACTGAGCATGGCCCGGTAGCCGGCCTCGAGCATCGGCTCGTCGGGGGACTCGGGGCCGATCGATCCGAGCCCCAGGATGGCGAGGCTGCGGGTCTTCAGGCCGTCCCCGTCGATCTCGGCCATGAGGTCCGTGAAGGCCCGGCGATGGTCGGCGAACATCGCCCGGTACGGCTCGGGGCAGGCCCAGCCGAGTGCCACCAGGGTGAGGCGCTCCACCGGGACACGCCACTCCGCCGCCAGCCGGCTGAGCCGTACTCCCCGGGCCAGCTCGGCCTCCTCGACCCGGCTCGCCGCCCGCTCCAGCTCGGCTGCGGCCAGCCCGAAGAAGCGCGACTCGCCGGCGGCGAGGAGCCCCCGGCCCTCCACCAGCTTGAACAGCAGCCGCTCCAGCAGCCGGCGCTCGTGCCCCAGCCACATCTCGAGTTCGTCCATGGTGCACCTCCTCACGCAACCCGTCGGCCGCAGGCGGCCCATGATGAGGGGCGGCGGCCGAGAAAAGTTCGGGCCGCGCTAGCTCCCGGCGCCTTCGCCGTCGATCGGGACCACGACCCGCAGCTCCAAGCCGCCCGGATCGCCTCCGACGTGAAATCGGCCGCCGGAGACGATGACGGCGTCGCGGATGGAGTCCAAGCCCGGCAGAGCATCGGCCGGCGGCCCCGGGCCGGGGTGGCCGTCGAGGTCCCGGTCCTCGCCCGCGACCACGGCGGTCAGGGACCCCTCTCCCACCCACAGGCTGATGCGCACCCGGCTGGGCCGGAGGTTGCGACGGAGGTGCTCGATGGTGTCCTGCACGCTGCGGTACACGAGCAGCTCGACATGGAGCGGGAAGCGTGCCCCCTCCAGGTGGTCGTCGATCTCGATCCCGAAGGAGCTGTCGGCGCGGCGCCGTTCGACGAGCTCGCCCACCGCCTCCGAGAGGCCGGAATCCAGTTTCGGCTGCCGGAGGTCGGCCTGGACGGCCCGGCTGGAGGCGATGGCGGAGTCGAGTCGCCGGCGGACCCCCGCCAGGGTGTCTGCCGGTAGCTGGTCGGCGAGGTTGTCGAGGGCCCACACGGTCAGGACCATCTCCTGGATCGGGCCGTCATGGAGGCGCATGCCCACCTGCTGGCGTTCCTGTTCCCTGGCCTCCACCAACAGCCGGCCGCTGTTCTCGAGGGCTCGGGCCGAGGCGGCCAGTTCGGCCTCGGCCCGGTCCCGGTCTCCCAGCAGGGCGTTGAGGTCGGCGGCGAGCGCGGCCAGCTCGGCGGGACCGGTCACCGGGGCCTGGACACCCCGCTCGTGGCGCGCCCTGGTGACAGCCTCGGAGAGCACCGTGACCGGTCGCAGGAGGCGCCGGTGGACGGCCAGGGCCAGCAGCAGGAGGGCGACGAGGGACGTCGCCGTGATGATCGTGCGCCGGCGCAGCTCGGCCTGGGCGGGGGCCAGGGCCGCCGATCGCCTCACCCCTCCGAGCACCCGCCAGCCCGTGGCCTGCACCCGGCTGGAGGAGTAGATGCGCTCGATCCCGCCGGCGTCCCGGGCGGTTTCCCCCTCCTCCACCGGCGGGGCCGGGCGGCCGGCCGCATCGGCGGATGATGACGGCGACAGCGTCCGGCCGCCGCCGTCGACGACGAGGAAGGCGTTGTCGACGGTGCCCCCGTAGATCTCGCCCAGGGTGGAGGCGACCGGAGCGACCTCGAGGACGGAGAGGTAGGTGCCCACATGCCGCCCGTCGGGGCCGGCGACGGCCATGGCCACCACCACCGCCCGGTCTCCGGTGGCGGGATCACGGGTGACGGAGGCCAAGACGGGGTCACCCGCGGCCGAGTCCGCGAACCAGGTTTCCCCTCCGTAGTCAGTGCCGAGGGCCGCCCGCCGGGAGGTGCACACCACCGCGCCGGCTGGGTCGAGGATGTGCTGATCGCCCTCGGTGAAGACCCCCTGGGGGGAGAAGGCCAGCTCGCAGGCCTGGGAGAGGGGGACGCCGGCGGCGGCCGCCGCGGAGATGGGCGGCCCCAGGCTCGGCGCCAGTGTTCGGGCCTGCGTGACCGTCTCCTCCAGGTCCTGGCGGACGGCGCGTGCCGCCAGGTCGACGGTCTCCCGGATCTGTCCCGACGCCCGGTCGCGGGCGTCGTCGTAGCCCTGGAGGGTGAGGTAGCCGCCGGCGGTCAGGGTGACGGCTGCGACGGCGACAACCAGCCCCAGCAGGTGGCTGAGGAGGGACCACCGGCGCACGCCCGCGGTAAGACCCTCCTCGCCAGCATCAGACGCAAGCGAAGCTCCCATGAGTACCCGGGTGTCCTCCGTCGGGACGCTCGCCCTCTGCTCCCCCTCCCGGAATAGTACGCCTCGCGGGCGGCGGTCCCATCCGTTTCCGCGCCTAGCCTGCGCACCATGAGCGAGCCCGAGAGTCTCATCCCCGACGGCTATGTGTGGGACAACACCTGGGCCGAGGCCCGCCAGCGCCTGGCCCGCCTCGAGGAGCTCTACGACCCCGGGACGCAGCGCCGCCTCGCCGGCCTGGGCGTGAAGCCCGGCTGGTCCTGCCTGGAGGTGGCCGGAGGAGGAGGGTCAATCGCCGACTTCCTCTGCCGGGCGGTGGGCCCCGAGGGCCGGGTGGTCACCGTCGATCTCGACACCCGGTTTCTGCGTGAGCTCGACATCCCCAATCTCGAGGTGATCGAGCGGGATGTCGTGGCCGACGGCCTCCCCGAGGGGGAGTTCGACCTCGTCCATGCCCGGGCCCTCCTGATGCACCTGCTCGAGCGGGAGGAGCTCCTGGCCGCCTTCGCCGCCGCGGTGCGCCCGGGCGGATGGCTGCTGGTCGAGGAGGGCGACAAGTTCCCCCTCGACGCCCTGGACAAGGGTGCCTACGGGGCCGCCTGGCAGATCATCAACCGGGTCGCCGCCCCGGCCGGTCTCGACACCTGTTGGGCCCGGAGGCTGCCCGAGCGGCTCTGCTCGTTGGGCTTGACCGATGTGGACTGCCAGATGGACGGCTCCTTCTTCACCGGGGGATCTCCGGGCGCGCAGTTCATCCAGATGACCCTGGCCCACACGTTGGAGAAGGTGCCTCTGCCCGAGGGTGAGCGCCGGGTGCTGGAGGACGCCATCGCCGAGCTCGACGACGCCACCCGGTGGTTCCCGTCCTTCGTCATGGTGGCCGCCTGGGGGCGGCGGCCCTGACGCGAAGCGGCGGGCCCTGAGGAGGCCCGCCGCTCGTCCCACTGATGCTGACCGGCTCCGCGCCCCTTAAACGGGAGCCGCGCAGCATCCCGCGCCTGCGGTCGGTGGAATCAGGTGCCCATGGTGGGCGAACGACATCACGCTTTGAGCAAAACCGAAACAAAAATCCCTCAACTCGTCGCCCTACGCTGCGGGACATGGAGGATCGGGACAGTCCGGCCGAGGCCGCGCTCCTCGCCCGGATCGCGGAGCTGGAGGAGTCCGAGCGCCGCCTCCGGCTGGGCGCCGACCACGCCCGCCGCCACCTGACGCTCCTGGCCCAGGGCAGCCGGGCCCTCGTGGCCGGCTTCGACGACCCGGCCGCCGCCCTGCGGACCCTGGCCGAGGCCATCGTCCCGTCCTTCGCCGAATGGTGCGCCATCGACACCATCGAGGACGGGAGGATCACCCGGCGGGCGACCGCCCATGCCGATCCCGGGCTCGGCGCCCGCCTGGCCGCGCTGCTGGTCGAGCATCCGAACTGGGCCGCGCCCGTCCGCCGGGTGATGGCCACCGGCCAGTCCGAGCTGGTGTGGGACGTGAGCGGGCGGATCCCCCAGCCGAACCCGCCCATCCACCCCGGGGACTCCGACCACCTGGCCCTGGCCCGGGCGCTGTCGCTGGAGTCGTGTGCGATCGTCCCCATCCGCATCCAGGGGCTGTCGGTGGGAGCCATCGTCTGTGCCACCGCACCCGGCCGGCGTGGCTACCGGCCCTCGGACGTCGCCGCGGTGGAGGAGCTGGCCGTCCGGACGGCGACGACCCTGGAACGGATCTCGCTCTACCAGGAGACGGAGCGGGCGGCCCGGGAGGCGGCCACCCGGGCGGGCCAGCTCCGGCGCCTGACCGACGCCGCCCGGGCCATCCAGCCCCAGCGGACCGACCGGGACGTCATGGCCGTGGTGGTCGACCAGGCCCGCCGGGTGCTGGCCGCCCGCCAGGTGGCGGTCGTGGTGGAGGGAACGCGGACCTCCCTGCGGATGGGCTCGGGGCCGGGCGGGGCGTGGGCCGAGGAGGACGACCGCCTCCTGGCTCTGGCCGACGGTCCGGGGTCGGGCTCCCGGGCGCTGGCCGTGCCGCTGAACGACCGTTCCGGCACCCCGGTGGGGCTGCTGGCGGTGGGCGGGAAGGAATCGGGGGACTTCACCGGTGACGACGAGGCCATCCTTGTCTCCCTGGCCCAGATGGCGTCGGTGGCCGTGGCCAACGCCAATCTTTACGAGTCGGTCCGCTCCGGCGAGGAGCATCTCCTGGCCCTGGTGGAGGCGGCGCCCCTGGCCATCCTCGACTTCACGCTCGAGGGCGCGGTGCGCCGGTTCAACTCCGCCGCCCAGCAGCTGCTGGGCCGGCCGGCGGCGCCTGACGCCGCCACCCGCATCACCTTCCATCCCGACACCGCCGCCGTGCTGCGCCGGCTGGTGACCGATACGGCGGCGGCCGGGCCCATCACCGATCTGGAGGCAGTGGCCTGGCGGGCCGACGGCTCCGAGGTGCCCCTGTCCCTGGCCGGCGCCCCCCTCACCGACGCCAAGCGGACCCTCACCGGCGTGATGGTGCTGGCGGCCGACGTCACCGCCCGGCGCCGCCTGGAGGAGCAGCTGGTGCGAGCCCGACGCATCGAGGCTGTGGGGCAGATGGCGGGTGGGGTGGCCCACGACTTCAACAACCTGCTCACCGTGATCCTGGGCCATGCCACCCTGCTGGACGCCAGCCTGGAGGAGGACGACATCCGGCGGCGCGACGTGGAGGCCATCTCCGCCGCCGCCGAACGGGCGGCGGGCATCACCTCCCAGCTGCTCACCATCAGCCGGGGGGATCTCGTCTCCAGCGAGATCTTCGACATCCGGGCCCGTCTCAAGCGGCTGTCGGCCACCTTGCGGAGCTTCCTGCCGTCGTCGGTGGAGCTGGTCATGTCCCTCGCCTCGGGGGAGCACCTGGTGCGCATGTCGCCGGCCCAGTTCGACCAGGTCATCCTCAACCTGGCCGTCAACGCCCGGGACTCCATGGGGGAGAAGGGCACGCTGACGCTGCGCCTGGTGACGGCGCCCGAGGCGGTGTCCGTCCAGATCATGGACACCGGGAAGGGCATGGACGGGGCCACCGTCGAGCGTTGCTTCGAGCCCTTCTTCACCACCAAGGGCGGGCTGCGGGGGACGGGCCTGGGGCTGGCCACCGTCCACAGCGTGGTCACCGGGGCCGGCGGCGACGTGACCGTGACCAGCGCACCGGGTGCGGGCACCACCTTCCGGGTGCGCCTGCCCCGGGCCGTCGGGGAGGCGACCGAGGCCGAAACCCCCGACCGGTCCGGGGGCCGGGTGCGGGGGACGGAGCAGATCCTGCTGGTGGAGGACGAGGACGGGCTGCGCCGCCTCTGCGTCGAGGTGCTGCGCTCGGCCGGCTACATCGTCACGGCGGCCGCCGACGGCCAGGTCGCCATGGATCTGCTCACGACCGGCGCCCGGCCCGACCTGGTGGTGACCGACGTCGTCATGCCCCGGGTGGGAGGCATGGAGCTGGCCCGGCACCTGGCCGAGGACCAACCCCTGCTCCCCATCCTGTTCATGACCGGCTACGTGGACGCCGGCAGCCGCCGGGGCCTGGAAGGGGCTGACGTGCTGACCAAGCCGTTCCTGGTCGACGAGCTCGTCGAGAAGGTCCGGGAGGTGCTCGACCGGGCCGGCGAGGGCGCCGCCCAGGGTTCGAAGGGGTAGTCAGGGCCCGAGAGGCGAGCGCTCAGGGTTCGAAGCGGTAGCCGACGCCCCGGGCGGTGGTGACCCAGCGGGGGGTGTCGGCGTCGTCCTCGATCTTGCGCCGCAGGCGCCGGACGTGCTCCGTGACGGTGGCCTCCGACTGCCAGTCCGACGACGATCCCCACACCTGCTCCAGGAGCTGCTGGCGGGAGAACACCTGGCGGGGCGAGGCGGCCAGGAAGGCGAGGAGGTCGAACTCCTTGGCCGTGGTGTCGACCAGCTGCCCCCGCACGCTGACCTCGCGGGTGTCGAGGTTGATGGCGAGACCGTCGAACTCGAGCTGCCGGCGGGATGGCCCCGGGGCCGCGGTGGTGCCCGAGACCCGGGCCCGGCGCAGGACCGATTCCACCCGGGCCGACAGCTCGGCGGCGGAGAAGGGCTTGACCACGTAGTCGTCGGCACCCAACTTGAGGCCGATGACCCGGTCGGCCTCCTCGCCCCGAGCGGAGATGAGGATGACGGGGACGTCGCTGGTGCGCCGCAGGTCGCCCAGGATGTCGAGGCCGTCCCGGGCGGGGAGCATCACGTCGAGGAGGACGAGGTCGGCCGGCTCCTTGCGCATCAGGTCGATGGCCGTCTGGCCGTCCTCGGCCTCGACGACTTCGTAGCCGTCCATGGTCAGAAGCCGGTTCAGGAGGGCCCGCACCATCGGCTCGTCGTCGACGACGAGGACACGTCTCGTGGTGGCGGGGTTGGCCATGTCGGCGGACAGGCTATCTCCGGCTTACGGAGCGGTACC
This sequence comes from Acidimicrobiia bacterium, assembly GCA_050741935.1. Taxonomy (GTDB): domain Bacteria; phylum Actinomycetota; class Acidimicrobiia; order IMCC26256; family BP-133; genus CAWBJP01. The sequence continues at coordinate 10,121 of JBOGFE010000360.1, forward strand.
CGGGAGGGCCTTCTTCGAGAGGGGTCCCGGGCCGCTCTGGCGGAGGTTGCCAAGTTGATGGGGAGTTGTGCATCCGTGGACAGGGCAGTGGGCCGAACGGCCTATTTTCGATTCATGTCGCGGCACCACCAACTCGATGAGGCCCAGCTCTCGGAGCCGACCTCGGTCCTCGTCGTCGGCACCGACGACTGGGCGGTGGAGCAGGTGTCGGCCACCCTGTCGGAGGCCGGTTGCCAGATCCTGACCTGTCACCCGCCGGGCGAGCCGGTGTTTCCCTGCAATGCCCTGGTCGAGGGTCGGACCTGCCCCCTTGATGCCGGCTTCTCGGTGGTGGTGACCGTCCGGGCCCGCCCCGTCGACCAGCCCATCCCCGGTGAGCTGGGCGTTATCTGCGGCCTCCATGCCGGGGCACCCCTCGTCATCGCCGGCATGAGCGCCCGCAACCCCTTCCTGCCCTGGGCCGCCAGATCGGTCGGCCCCGGTGAGAGCCTCCCCGCCGTCGTGGTCGGCGTTGCCGCCTCCGCCCGGGTCCCGGCTGCCGCCGACGTGCGGATGAAAGAGCCCGCGCCCGTCTGATCTCAGGCTGATCCCGACCCCTCGTCGCGGCACCTCCGCGGGCGCGCGCGCCTCCCGCCCGGTCGCTTGTGAAGGCGATCACATCGTTGTGCGCCGTTTGTGAATCCCGTGGTTGGCCTGTGTCTCGAAAGCCCCACATTGGTCTCTGTCGGGACGGCAACGGGTCATCCCGGTAGTACCGAGGGCGAGCGATGATCCGCAGGACCCAGCTGGTCGCCTACAGGGTCTGCGGGGAGCGAGTGGCGAAACCGGCGCCCGTTATCTCACAACTGTCTTAAGGAGACAACGTGCGCATTTCCAAGAAGCTCGCTGCAGTCGCCATCGTCGCCGGCGTCGGCCTCGCCGCCAGCGCCGCCTTCGCCTACTGGACCACCACCGGCTCGGGCACCGGCTCGGGCACCGTCGGCACCGACACCCCGTGGGATGTCACCAGCAGCCCCGCCACCGGCGGCCCCCTGACCCCCGGCGGTCCTCTCCGGAGCATCGCCTTCAACGTCGAGAACGACAGCACCGGTCACCAGAACCTGAACACCGTCGTGGTCTCGGTCGCGAACGCCAACGGCTCCGCCTGGGACGGCCCCGGCGACTGCTCCGCGGCCGACTTCTCGGTCAATGGTGCTGACGCAGGCCTCGCCTACACCTTCAGCCCCGACCTGGACCTGGCTGCCGGCGGCGACTACCCGAACACCATCACCCTGGGGATGGTCAACCGTGACGCCGACCAGAACGCCTGCCGGCTCGCGACGGTTCCCCTCTACTTCTACGCCAGCTAGTCGAGTCAGCTCACGGGTGGGGCGGGTGCATGGCATCCGCCCCACCCGCTCTCGCGTAGCGGTGGGATCGGCGACGGCCGACAGAAGCTCGATCGCAGTGCCTACCCCGATGGTCTAGGAGACGGAAGATGCAAGAAGACCAGGATCGTTCGAGACGCAGGAAGGCGCTGTGGTTGCTGCTGGCGCTCCTGGTCCTCGGCCTCGCCGGCGGGGTCTTCGTCGCGATTGACGACGACAAACCCGGCTCCGACGTGCTTGGCCTGAAGGTACCTCCCACCACAGAGCCGTCGGGTGCGGCCGGCGGCTCCGGTGTGTCCCCGGGGACTCCGGCGGGGGGCACGACCAAGGGCGGCAGCTCCGACAG
>JBOGFE010000361.1:0-7555 GCA_050741935.1 Acidimicrobiia bacterium
CCCTGGCGCTGGCCCGCCCGTCCGATCTCTCCGGCCAGGCGGGCTGCGTCCTCGGTCCGGGCCCTCCAGCGACCCTGTCCATCGGGCTCGACCACGCCGTCGGCGGCCAGGCGCCTGACCACCTCGGCGACGGCCAGCGGCGTCCCGTCGGTCTCCCGGGCGATCGCCTCGGCCACCGCCGGGTCGGCCACCAGCTCGGACAAGGTCGGAAGCAACAACGGGCCGATGGGCACGTGGATCACCGGGTCACGGCTGGCCACCAGTTCCTGGAGCGAGGACGGAACGGCTTCCCGTGAGCTCAGCTCCTCGGGCCGGTAGGCGAGGACGAGGGCGGTCGACGGGATCCGGCGGGCGATCAGGCCCAGGACGTGAACGCTGGTGGGGTCCGACCACTGGAGGTCGTCGACCACCACCAGGGCCCCTTTGGTGGCCACCGCCCCGATCAGGCCGACGGCCGCTTCCAGCGCCAGTGCCCGCCGACTCTCCCGGTCGATGGCGGCGGAGGGGAGCGCCCGCAGGTCCTCCAACTCGGGCAGGACATCGGCGAGCGCGACGGCCGCCCGCTCCGGCAGCGTGGCGGCCGCCTCCAGATCGAGGGCCAGCGCTTCTCGCAGGAGCGACCGGGCCAGTCCCCAGGGCTCCTCCCGTTCCGGCAGGAAGGCCCGGGCGGCGATCACCGGGAGCGGGCAACGATCCGTCACCTCCGCCAACAGCCGGGACTTTCCCGCTCCCGCCGAGCCTTCGACCAGGACCACGCCCGGAGGAGTGTCCTGGGTGGCGGCCAGCACGGCGGCGAGCTGCTCGTCCCGCCCGACGAACCGGAGACCCTCGAAGGCGACACCGGCGGGGGCGCCCGAGGGACGGCGGGCCGGCGACCCCGCCGATTCGCCCCGTTGGATCCGGCGTTCGAGGTCGAGGATGGCCGACGATGGTTCGAGGCCGACTTCCTCACCCAGGCGGAGACGCAACCCGTCGATCACCCGCAGGGCCGCCACCTGATCGCCCGAGACCGCCAGGGCCTCAGCCAGCACGAGGTGGGCGACCTCCCGCAGCGGCTCGCGAGCCACGGCCGCCTCGGCCAGCACCACGGCCTGGCCGGGATCGCGCACGGCGAGGGCGGCGGCGGCTCCTTCCTCCAGGGCGCGCTGGTAGGCCCGCCCCAGGGCCGCCCGGTAGTCCGAAGCCCAGTCCTCGTAGGCGTCCTCGGCCAGCGGTTCACCACCCCAGCTGTCGAGGGCGGATCGCAGGACCCGTAGGGCGGCGGCGGCCTCACCGTCGTGGAGGTGGCGGCCACCGGCGGCCACGGCGGCCAGGAAGTCCTCGGCGTCCACCCGGCAGGCGTCACCGCCGGCGAAGGAGTACCCGCCCGGACCGGTGCTGATGAGCGCCGCGTCGCCCAGGGCGGTGCGTCCCCGGCTCACGAGCACCTTGAGGTTGGCCGCCGGGTTGGCCGGCATCCGGCCCGGCCAGAGTGCCCCGGCGAGAACGTCGTGGGAGATGAACTCCCCTCGCCGGGTGAGGAGCACCCGCACGAGCGTGCGGACCAGGCGGCCCCCGAAGGCGCCCGGGGGGATCTCCTCCCCGGCCCGCCGAACGGAGAAGCGGCCCAGCAGGCGGATGTCGACCGATTCACCCACGCAGGCACCATGCTGCCCGACGGCTACCAAATTGCAACCGGGCCTCCGTAATGTCAGCCCCGTCGCCGGCCGGAACGGGAGGGACCGATGCTCAGGAATGAGATCGAGGAGGACATCCGCCGGGTGCTGGGCAGCGTCCCCTCGCTCTTCGAGCGGGTCCCCGACGAGTTCCTCCCGGCCGAGTGGGAGCTCACCAAGCGGCTCCAGCTCGGCGGGACACTCATCCCGAACCGGCACAAGGACCTGATCTCACTGGCCGTGGCGGCGGCCGTCCGCTGCCCCTACGGGTTGATCATCCACCGAGAGCTGGGCCGGATCCACGGCGTGACCGAGGCCGAGATGGCCGAAGCCGTTCACCTGACCCGGGTCGTCTGCGGTCTCGGGGTGCAACTCGCCGGCCTGGAGATCGACGTCCCGACATTCGCAGCCGAGGTACAGAAGATGACGGCCTACATGGCCGGGAACGAGAGAGGAGTCCAGACGTGAGCGACCAGACCGAGGACAACAAGGAGATCGTCCGGCGCTACCAGGAGGCGTACAACACCGGGGAGCTCGACGCCCTCGACGAGCTGCTGGCTCCGGACTGGGTGAGCAACAGCTTCCCCGTCTCGGTCATGGACCAGACGGTCGAGAACCTGAAGGTCATCCAAGGGATGCTCCTGGAAGCGGTTCCCGATCTCCGCTACGAGACCGAGCTCCTGATCGCCGAGGGCGATCACGTCGTCCAGGTGTGGACCGCCCGGGGAACCCACAAAGGGGAGATGATCGGGTTGGTACCCCGGGGCAATCAGATCGAGCTCGGGGGCACCAGCGTGTTCGAGATCCGGGACGGCAGGATCGTGCGCCACCACGCCGTCCAGGACGTCATCGACTTCATCGACCAGTGCGGTGGCGACGTCCCCGCCGAATGGATGGCCTTCGTCCACCGGGCCCACTGAGGCCTGGGCGTCACGGTTGCAGGGCGTCGCGGGCGCTGCGCTCCACGCTTCCCTGGCCGAGCTGCACAGCCGCCGCCAGGGCCTGTTCGAGGAGCGGGCGGGCGCGTTCGCTGTCGCCCCGCCTCAGCAGCATCCGGCCCCACTCCAGTTGGGTTCGAGCCAGCCAGGCGGGGGCGCCGACCCGCTCGTGCATCCGGTGGGCGGCGGTGAAGCGCGCGTCCGCGTCGTCGCCGTCACCCAGAACGGTGGCCAGGGTCGCCAGGTGATGGTCGACGGCTCCGGAGAAGATCACGCCGGAGGAGACGAACAACCCGGCGTATGGCTCGAGGTTGTCGTAGAGAGGCCGCGCCATGGCGCGGTCCTCCGCTTCGACGCACAGCATCGACATCTGGGCCAGGGCGCGCGACCAACCCGCTTCCCGGGGAAGGAGCTCCACGTTCCCGAGGAGGGCCAGAACTCCCGACGTCGCCTCCTGCTCCCGGCCGCCCTGCCATTGGCAGAGGGCGAGCTGGGACCGGAAGGCGGCGTGACCCGGGGAGCGGGCGACCATCTCGCCCACCACGCCTTCCATCTCGCCGCCGCGTCCCTGTTCCAGCCGGAGGTAGACCCGCTGGGCAGATGCCAGGAGCCTCCCGTCCGGCTGCCCGGCGGCGTCACCCATCTCCTCCGCCCGGGTGATCAGCTGCTCGGCGCGGGTGTAGTCGGCATCGAAGAGACCCACGAGGGCATCCTCCAGGGCGATGGCCCAGCGCAGGAACGGCTGACGGACCGTGCCCGTCAGCTCCTGGGCCCGCTGCAGGCAGGTCCGCGCCTCGGCCGGTTCGCCGACCTCGAAGGCCGCGACCACCCGGGCGAACATTCCGAGAAACTTCAGCATGGGGTCGTGGAGCTCGCCGGCCAATGCCAGCAGCTCGGCGGATTCCGCCATCCGCTGGTGAGCGGTGTCGAGGCCCAGCAGGAAGCCCCTGGCCATCAGCACGTGCGCCAGGGTTCGGCGGTCGTCCAGCTGCCGGGCGGTGCGTAACGCCTCGTCCGCCAGCTGCGGGGTCCGCTTGAGGTCCGGCCCGTAGGTGACCTCGCCGGCCAAGGTGGCCAGCAGCCGAGCCCGGGTGGCGCCGTCCTTCGGGCCCATCTCCAGAGCGGACTCCAGGGCGGCCACACGGTCCTCATCCACCCGGCCCACCGAGGCCCAGAAGCCGCGGCTGTTGGCCAGCGCAGCCCGGGCGGCGGCCGGACCGTCGCCGAGCTCGCGGGCCAGGCGGCCGGCGGTGAGCAGGGTCTCCCGGTGCGAGGGGTCACCCGCCCGGCGTTGAGCCTCACCCCGTTTGATCAGGAGGTCGAGGCGAAGGGAGGGATCGCCCGCCCGAGCCAGTTCGAAGATGTCGAGGGCCTGGCTGTAGTAGGCGGCGGCCTCGTCGTGAGCCAGCAGGGCCAGGGCCTGGTCGCCGGCCCGGTTGGCGTACTCGATCGCCCGGCCGCCGGCCTCAGCGTGGCCGGTGGCCCGGCCCCAGTGGTGGGCGAGAGCCGGCAGGTAGTCGTCGAGGCGAGCGCCATGGACCGACTCGATGGCCTCCGCCACCCGGCGGTGCAGGGAGACGCGGCGGGCGGCGGTGAGCTCGTCGTAAAGGGTGGCCCGGACCAGGGCGTGGGCGAACCTGTTCCGCGGCACCGCGGCGGGGACGTCCACGACGAGCCGCGTGGCTACCGCGTGCTCCAGGGCGGTGATCGTGTCTGCCTCGGTGAAGCCGCCCGCCGCCTGGACGATCTGGGGCTCGAACTCGAGGCCGATGACCGCCGCGCAGGCGAGGATCTGGTTGGCCTCCTCGGACAGCCGCGCCAGGCGCCGGCCCACGACGTCACGCACACCGGCGGGGATGCCGAAGTCATCGGGCCCCCTGGTGACCACCCACCGGTCGTCGCGCTGCTCGACCACGCCCGACTCGGCCAGGTGGCGGATCACCTCGGTCGTGAAGAAGGGGTTGCCTTCGGTCTCCCGCCACACCGCCGCCGCCAGTGCCTCGCCCTCTTCGTCGAGCTCGTGCCCCGCGGCTTGCTCGATGAAGGCGGCGACCCCGGGGCCGTCCAGGCCGCTGAGCAGCAGGCGCTCGGTGCCGCCGATGCGGTGGAGGTCGGCGAGGAGATCGGTCAGGGGGTCGGCGCGACCGATGTCCGTGTCCCGGTAGGTGGCCACCACCAGGAGCCGTATCGGCTCAGGGGACCGCAGGACGTGGCGCAACAGCAGCAACGTCGGCTTGGCCGCCCAATGGAGGTCATCGAGCACCAGCAGGACGGGCGTTTCCGCGGCAACGTCGGACAGCCAACCGGCGACGCCGTCAAAGAGCCGGTAGCGCTCGGTCTCGGGGTCGGCACTCAATGGCTCCGCCAGCCCGGGAACGAGCTCGTGGAGCTCCGGGACAAGGCGGCTGAGCTCTCCGGCGTACCGCCCTAGGCGGGGATCCGGAGCATGGTCCACGTAGTGGCGCAGCGCTTCGACGAAGGGCTGATAGGGGACGCCGAGGTCCTCGTCGCAGCGGCCGGCGAGGACGAGCGCCCCCTCGCCGTGGAGCGCCTGGGCCAGTTCGGTGGCCAGCCGCGTCTTTCCGATGCCGGGCTCACCCCCGAGCATGACGGTCCTCCGCTCCCCCGCCGCCGTCTCCTTCCAGAGCTGGCGCAGGCGGGCCAGGTCGGCGTCGCGCCCGACAAAGATCCGCCCCGGTCCCGTCAGGAAGGCGGGCAGCGGCACCGCCACGGCCTCCGGGGCCGCCTCCCACATCACCTCGCACGCCGGGACGGGCTCCGGCAGGCCCTTCAGCGTCAGCGGCCCGACGTCGGTGAAGGAGACGTCAGCGCGGGAACCGGCGACGGCCCGCAACAGCGCCGTGCACAGGATCTGCCCCGGCCGGGCGGCCGCCACCAGGCGGGCGGCTTCGACCACCGGCGTGCCGAACACGTCGCCGGCGTCCAGGGCGACCTCGCCGAGGGCCAGGCCGACCCGCAGCTGCAGGTTCACCTCGGCCCGGCGCCCCTGGGCCTCGGTGGCCTGCTGGGCGGCCACGGCGGCGGCCAGTGCGTCCACGGCCGAGGGGAAGGTGGCCAGGACCCCGTCGCCGGTGTTCTTGATCTCGGAGCCGCCCCGCGTGGTGACGGTCTGGCGCAGGCGGCCGAAGTGCTCGGTGCGGAGCCCGTCGAAGGCGGCGTCGCCGAGCCGGGCCATCAGCGCCGTGGAGCCCACGAGGTCCGTGAACATCACGCACGCCACCGCTCCGGGCACGGTGGCAACGCTACGTGCGAAACTCAGGGCCGTCGAAGGAGACGAACATGACGCTGATCGAGGAACGACCGGTACGCCCGGACGTCGAGGTCCGGGATGGCGACGCGCCCGTCGGGTCCCCGACGGTCGAGCCGGTGGTGGATGTCCCCGAGGGCCGGCTCTCCCGCGGCTGGGTGGCGACCCTGAGCGTGGCCTGGGTGACGATCTTCAGCCTGGGGGTGGCGCTGGAACCGGCCTCCACCGGCCAGGAATCCATGCCTCTCGTCGGCACCTCGGTCGCCATGGCCCTCACGGGCTGCTGGGTGGCGATGGCTTCGGGCTTCGTCCAGGGACGCCGCTACGGCGCCGTGGCCTCGCTCGCGGCTGCCTTCTGCCTGCTGGGCATGACCATCGGCTGCCCGCTGAGCGGCCACCACCTCGCCATCGGCAGCTGGTGGTGGTTCCAGCTCGCCGGGTCCGTGGCGCTGCTCGGCCTCAGCCGCTCGGCGCTCGCCGCCCGCTGACCCAGGCCGCGATCTCGGCCCGGGACGACATACCCAGCTTGGCCAGGGCGGAGGCGGCGCCCGTGGCCCGTCTGGCCACCGTGGACGCCGCCGGCCGGCCCCGGGTGGTGCCCTGCTGCTTCGCCCTCGACGGCGACGTCGTCTACTCCGCCGTCGATCACAAGCCCAAGCGCTCGGCCCGCCTGGCCCGCTTGGAAGACATCGAGGTGCATCCGGCGGTCAGCCTGGTGATCGACCACTACGAGGACGACTGGACGCAGCTGTGGTGGGTGCGCCTCGACGGGGTGGCCCGGGTGGTCGAGGACGGGCCCGAGTGGGAGCGGGGTATCGAGCTGCTGGTGGCCAAGTACCGCCAGTACCAGGAGCGGCGCCCCAGCGGTCCGGTCATCCTCGTTGCCGTGGAGCGGGTCCGGACCTGGTCGGCCACCTGAGCGACCGCCGGCCCCACCCCAAACCGATTCGGGAAGGAATCGCCTCGGAAACCGAGGGCGGGCTCAGAGGGTGAGATGCGCGCCGGCGCCTACTCGTCGCCGGTCGCCGGACCGGCGGGAGGACCCAACCCGAGCAGGTCGCGCTGCACCCGCCACAGCTCCTGGCACGCCTCGTGGAGGGCGAGCTGAGCCGCCTCCAGCGCCTCCGGCGGGGCCGGGGTGTGGGTCCAGCGGCCCTTCACCTTCTCGATGACGGTCAGCGCCTCGAGGGACTGCGACGTGTTGCGCAGGCGCTGATGGGCCCGATGCAGCCGCTGGCGCTCGTCCTCGGAGAGGTCCTCCGGCCTGCGTGTCCCATCCATCGGGTCAGCCCGTCAGGGCGGCCCGGATGACGGCCACCATCTCGTCCCGGGTCTGGGTGGCCTGGTCGACACCGGTGATGGACCGCTCGACGGCCAGAGCCTCGAGCTCGGCCTCCGTCATCGTGTCGAGCTGCTCCACCAGTGCCTGGCGCTGCCGCTCGGCCAGCTGATCGATCTTGTCCCCGACCTCGGCCAGCTCGGCCTTCATCTGGTGCAGGTCGTCGGTGGCTCCCTCACGGGGGGCGTGGGCCTTCTGTCAACAGCCTGGCTCGCCGGGATGCCCGCAACAGTCCTTGAGCGTCACCAGCTTCTTCAGGTTGTTGGTGACGGCCTTGCGGATCCGCTTGTCGAGCGGGGCGTCGTACTCGTCGAAGTTCTTCAGGAAGTCACGAAAGCTGGGGCGGGCCATGGGG
>JBOGFE010000362.1:0-2955 GCA_050741935.1 Acidimicrobiia bacterium
GCCCGGCCCTGATCAGACCGGGTCAGGCGGCGGGCTGGCGGCGGCCGACGGCGAGGAGGCCGGCGGAGCCGACGCCTGGGGCCGGGGGGAGGAGCGGCCGGCGCCGTTGGAACCGGTCACGGTCCACTTGGGGACCGGATCGAGGATGGCCATGACCTCGGCGGTCTCGAGGGTCTCGCGGTCCATGAGGGCCTGGGCCAGGTTGTCGAGGACGGTGCGGTAGGTGGTGAGGATGTCGAGCGCCACGTTGTGGGCGTTGTCGATCAGCCAGCGGACCTCGGAGTCGATCCGGGCCGCCACCTCGTCGGAGTAGTCGGGCTGCGAGGCGAAGTCCCGGCCCAGGAACACCTCTCCGTGGTGCTGGCCGAACTGCATGGGACCCAGCTCGTCGCTCATGCCGTACTCGGTGACCATGGCCCGGGCCACCTTGGTGGCCCGCTCGATGTCGTTCTGAGCCCCGGTGGTGGGATCGGAGAAGATCAGCTCCTCGGCCGTCCGCCCCCCGAGCAGCATGGCCAGGTCGTCGTTCAGCTCCGAGCGGGTGACCAGGTACTTGTCCTCGATGGGCAGGGTGAGGGTGTAGCCCAGAGCCCGGCCCCGGGGAATGATCGACACCTTGTGGACGGGGTCGGCGTTGGGCAGAGCGTGGGACACCAGGGCGTGGCCGCCCTCGTGGTAGGCGATGACCAGCTTCTCCTTCTCGGAGATGATGCGGGTCTTGCGCTCGGGCCCGGCCACCACCCGGTCGACGGCTTCCTCCAGATCCCGGTTGGTGACGGTGTCCCGGCCCTTGCGGGTGGCCAGCAGGGTGGCCTCGTTCATCAGGTTGGCCAGGTCGGCGCCGGTGAACCCGGGCGTGCGGCGGGCCAGGATGTCGAGTTGGACCTCCTTGTCCAACGGCTTGCCCCGGGCGTGGACGTTGAGGATGGCCTTGCGGCCCTCCAGGTCGGGCCGGTCGACGACGATCTGCCGGTCGAAGCGCCCCGGGCGCAGCAGGGCCGGGTCGAGGATGTCGGGGCGGTTGGTGGCGGCGATGAGGATGACGCCCTGGCGCATGTCGAAGCCGTCCATCTCCACCAGGAGCTGGTTGAGCGTCTGCTCCCGCTCGTCGTGGCCGCCACCGAGCCCGGCTCCCCTGTGCCGGCCGACGGCGTCGATCTCGTCGACGAAGACGATGGCGGGAGCGGAGTTCTTGGCCTGCTCGAACAGGTCGCGGACGCGGGAGGCACCCACGCCCACGAACATCTCCACGAAGTCGGACCCGGAGATGGAGAAGAAGGGCACCCCGGCCTCGCCGGCCACGGCCCGGGCCAGGAGCGTCTTGCCCGTCCCCGGGGGGCCGAAGAGCAGCACGCCCTTGGGGATCTTGGCCCCCATCTGGCGGAACTTCTGGGGGGCCTCCAGGAAGTCCTTGATCTCCTGGAGCTCCTCGATGGCCTCGTCGACGCCGGCCACGTCGGCGAAGGTGACCTTGGGCGTGTCCTTGGTCACCATCTTGGGCTTGGCCTTGCCGAAGCTCATGACCTTGTTGCCGCCGCCCTGGGCCTGGTTCATGAAGAAGGCGATGACGGCGATGATCAGGAGGAAGGGGGCGAAGTTGAACAGAAGGGTCAGCCAGAGGCTCTCCTTCTGGTTGTCGACCGGCAGCCTCACCCCGGCGTCGAGGGTCAGCTGGGTGATCTCGTCGGTGAACTGGTCGGGGTACTTGACCTCGAACTTGTCACCGTTCTCCAGCTCGCCCTTGATCAGGTGGTCCTTGTCGAAGAGCGTGGCCTTGGCCACCAGGTCGCGTTCCAGATACCGGGTGTACTGGCTGAGCTCGATCCGCTTGTCACCCTCGCCGCCGCCGAGCGCCTGGGTCAGGAAGAAGAGGCCGACCAGGGCGACGAGGACGTAGATGACAGTCGCGCGTACGGCCTTGTTCACAGCGGCGAGACTCCGATCGATCTGGGGTCTCTACAGGCTACAGGGGACCCGCGTACTCGCAGACATACGGCAGGTTGCGATAGCGCTCATCTATATCGAGGCCGTAGCCGACCACGAAGGCCGGGGGGATGCGGAAGCCGACGTAGGCCAGGTCCGGATCGACCTTCTGGAGGCCCTCCTTGACCAGCAGCGAGCACACCGCCAGCGTCGCCGGGGCGCGGGCGGCGAGGTTCTTCCGGAGGTAGGCCAGGGTCAGGCCGGAGTCGACGATGTCCTCCACGATGAGCACGTCCCGGCCCGAGAGGTCGGCGTCGAGGTCCTTGATGATCCGGACCACCCCCGACGTCTTGGTCGCCGACCCGTAGGACGACACGGCCATGAAGTCGATCTCGAGGGGCAGGTCCACGGCCCGGGCCAGGTCGCTCATGAACATGAAGGCGCCCTTGAGCACCCCCACGAGCAGCGGAGGACGGTCCTGGTAGTCGGCCGTGATCTCCTTGCCCAGCTCGGCCACCCGGCCCATCAGCTCGTCCTCGGAGACGACCATCGGACCCAGGTTGGGATCGTTCACCCCCGGCTGCCTCCCCCTTCGACCACTTCCACCGTCAGCCACAGGAAGCGCCGGGTGCCGGCGGACACCCGGACGCGATCGTCGACACGGTACCCGACCAGCCAGATCACCTCACCACCCGGCGTGGCCAGCAGGGGGTGGCCGACACGGGCCTCGGCGGGCACGCCGGCCTCGGCCAGAGCGTCGCTCACCGTCTTGTGGCCGGTCAGGCCGAGGGGGACGAACCGCTCCCCGGCCCGGGCCGGGCGCAGGACGCCGGCCGCCCCCACCCGCTCGGCGTCGAGGACGGCCGTCCAGCGCCCGTCGGGCCAGCGCACCGGGGCGCTGCGCTCGATCCAGGATTCGAGGTGGAGGCCGTGGCCCCGGGCCGTCCCGGGCAGGTCGACAGCCACCGGTTCGGCGTCGCCGGCCGGCTGACCTTCGATCCGGTGGAGCCGGCCGCCGCTGCGCACCACCCG
>JBOGFE010000363.1:0-9831 GCA_050741935.1 Acidimicrobiia bacterium
TAACACCCCGTGGAGATCACCTGGCCGTGGCCGGGGAATTCCTCGTGGCCGCCCCTGGGGAGAACCCATGGCCACGGCCGGGGAGATCTCATGACCGCCAGCGGGGAGGAACCAATGACCGTTGACACTGGCGCACTCCAAGCAGCAGTGAGCAACACACCGGTCCACGCAGGCAGATTTCAGAAATCCTCGAGCTCGCGGTTGCTGTAGATGTGGGGCCCGGACCAGACCGCCGAACTCGGACCCCGGGATCGTGGACTTCCCGCCTTCGGATTCCTGGGAGGGAGCGCCGCCGTGGAGGTCCCCGGGTCGTTCTTCCCCGGGCACGATGGGGTTGGCGAGAGGGCCCTGGGACGAGAACGACGAGCGGGCGGTGGTGCCGGGCACCGCCGCACCCGCGCCCGCACCACCGTCCCCGTTGCGGACCGGCGGGCCGGGAGGGTTCGAGGGCTACGTCCCGTACCACGGGCCGGTCCAGGACTTCGCGGCGATGGACCCCGCCCGGGTCCGGGAGCTGTGCTCGCTCATCGGGGGTGCGGTCGATGAGCTCTACGCCCACGGCCGGGTGGTCCACGACCTGGTCAGCGGCCTGGCTCCTCTGTTCCCGGCCGACGCCCTGGAGGCGAGCGGACGGGACGCCTTCCTCCGGCTCTGCGACTGGCTGAAGGACGCCATGGTCGACCTCGACGAGCGGGCGAAGAAGATCGAGGTGTCCCACGCCGTGGGGGCGCTACTGGGCGCGGCGATCCCTTCCATCGAACAACTGCTCCGAAGCGCGGTGGCGCTGACTCCCCCAGCCGCGTTGGGGATCCACAAACGGGCGGTCCGGCCGGCCACGGAGGCGGTCAAGCCGCCCGAGGGCATCTCCCCCGACGGGATCGTCGCCGCCATGGCAGCCGCCAAGGCCTTGGAGGACCTGGCCGGCGACGGGGACGACGACGAGGTCGAGCGGGCCCTCGAGGCCCTCCGGCACCGCCAGGAGTACGACCCTGCCTTCGCCGCCGTGGTCGTCAATGCGCTGGGGGCGGACGGACTCCGAGATCTGCGCCAAAGGAAGCGGCTCTATGGCTGGAAGAGGGACGCCTATCTCTGTTCCCTCGGGCGGCTGGTCGCCGACGCCAGCCGCAGCGGCCACCTCGACGAACGACTGGTCCGCGACCTCGTCGACCCCGAGTATCAGGGCCTCGGCGACCTCATGCGCTGCGGCACCTGGGACCAGGACCATGCCTACCGGGTCGGGATGACCCTCATCGAGCGAGACCCCAACGTCTGGAAGGGCATCGCCGGGTTGGGCTCCCACGGCCTCGAGTTCTTCGCTCGCCACCCCGACGCCGCCGCCCGCTTCGTCGCCGAGCACGGCGACCGGTTCACCGGCTGGATGGTGCTCCACCGCAAGGACCTCCCCGACCTCTCCAGCGAAGTCGGGCGCGTTCTCCTCGCCGCCCTCGAGAGCAGCAGCGAAGCGGCACTCGCCCGGTCGGCCGCCACCTACGAGGCCGTCATCCGCAGCCTCGGCGCAGGCGAGCGCCACTCCAAGGAAACCAGGCTGGCCGCCGCCGGGTTCATCGCCACCCAAATGGGAGCGGTCATCCAGCAGACGGCGACGGAGGGGCTGGAATATGAGGGGCTCACTCTCAAGGCCCACGAGCTGGCGGCCTGCATCTCCCAACTCGTCAAGGAGCCCGAAGCCTGGGTCCTCGTCGCCGGCGGAGCGAGCACCGAGATCCGCCGCCGGGGGGACGAGTGGGTGGCCGACATCGTCAAACGGCTCGACGAGCAGCCCGACCTCATGGCAGCCACCGAGTACGTCGCCGACCGTCAGACGGGCGACACCTATGTCGGCGAGCTGCTCGGGGCGATGTACCAGGGCGTGGTGGACGCAGCGGACGATGCGAAGGAGGCCGCGGCCAACCTGGCGGCGATCCTTCAGATCACGGCGTCAGCGGCCATCTCTCTCGTGCCGGTGGTCGGCGTCGGTGGGGGGATCGCCTTGAAAGCGCTCGGCGAGTTGGGCCGTGAGGTGACCGGCAAGGGTGTCGAACGAGCCGCCGAAGAAGCGGCCCGAGTGATGACATCGACATCCGGGAAGCGACCCCACCCGGCGGACTTCCGGAAGTTCGTCGAGCCTCATCTGCGGCACGTCCTCGCCGCGAGCCTTTTCAACAACGAAGAATCCCGGGCTCGTCTGACCGACATGGGTATGACGTCGCCCCCCGGCTGTTGTCTCCAGGAGGGGATGCTGAGCGTCCCGTCTCCCAGCGACACGGACTGCTACCGGCGGTTCAGAGCCTGGTTCGAACCACCTGATGAGCCCTCCACGAACCCGCTCTTCACCGTGGCCGGCAAGTTCATCCATTCCGACGGGGGGATGATGGACGCTTTCGAAAGCATGGTCCTAGATACCACCGCCGGCAAAACCGACTGAGGAGAGACACCCGGTCTCGGCCGTCAGCCACCGGGTAGGGCAACCACACGGACGACAGGCTCGGGCTTGCTCCGAACCAGTGGCGTGAGGGCTACGAACAGCTCGCCTTCCGCGCTCACCACCAGACGGCGAGGCTCGACGAAGCGTGCGACCTCCTCGATCACCGCCCGGTTCGTAGGCAGCTTCACCACCAGGTCGTCGTGCGGCGCTCCCAGGTAGAGCGTCCCAGCCGAGTCGGTCGCGATCCCTCCCCCGTCGTATGGCCCGCCGCCGGAGAACTCCAGGTCGACCTCGAGGGCGTGTCTCACCGTGCCTTCCGGGAAGGGAGCGGTCCCTTCGCCGGCCAGCCGCCGCAGCGTGCCGTCGGCCTCGATCCGGAAGAGGCCCCGGTTGTCGGTCAGATGGAGAAGGCCGGTCTTCCTGTCGAAAGCCAGGCCGGCGATCTGGGATGTCACCGCCTCGATGGCGAGGACGCCGGTGTCCGACAGCTCGCCGCCTGTGGCCTGCTCGTCGTCATTGCGATCGGGCGAGCATGGGGATCCGTCCGCTCCGAAGATCACCGCGATCTCGTCGCCTTTGATCTGGGCCACCTGGCACTCGTCGGCCAGGTAGAGGGCGCCCGAGTCCGAGTCGATGGTGAGGTGGAGGGGCCGCTGCAGATAGGTGAAGGGGGGGCCTTCGATCCGGCCGTCGCTGAACTCCGTGACGTTGCGGCGCCCCCCGTCGGCGTCGATGGCCCGGATCCGCTGAGAGCTGGGGTCCGCCAGGTAGAGCGTCGAGGTTGAGGTGTCGACGGTGAGCGCCTCCGGAAGGAAGTGGGTGGGCTCGGGGAACGTCTCCTCGGTCTCGTCAGCGACGACGAAGGGCTCCCCCTCGGCGGGCACGGCGAGGAGCAGGCCTGTATAAGGGTCCCCAGGCGCTGGTCCCTTGACCTGGAAGGCAACGAACAGGACGTTGTCCTTGCCCACGGCGATGTCGGTCAGACGGGCATTGGGCGGCACGCCGGGCGTTTCTGCGTCGAGGACGGTAACGACCTTGCCGGGCTCCGCCCGGGGCCTGCGGTACCCGTCATCGCCACAGGAGGCGAGGGCCACCGAGGAGCAGAGGATCGCCAGCGCCGCGGCCATGGCCCGGCCAACCGTTCTCCGCCACCGCATCGGCAGGCGACGATACCAGCGGAGTGCGCCCGGAACCCGACGACCCTCCGGCACCAGGCCGAGCGCCGAACCCGCGCGCACGGGTCAGGTCCCCGATGTGGACCCGGGCGCCGAGTCGCGCCCGCTCGAGCGTGTGAACCGACCCGTTCCGGCGCCGGCTTGGAGGACAAGGTCGCCACCGTGGACGAAATCTCGCAGGAAGGCCCGTTGAACGGCGAAACGCCACCCGTCGCTCCGGCGAGCGTTCGTGACGGTCCTACTTCGCCTCGCCGGTCGTAGAACTCGGCCACGTGGAGCCGGCCGAAACTGCTGCCCATGCCAGACATCCCGCCGTTGGGCAAGCGATCGAATTTCACGGATCACCCACTCCATGTCGCCGCTGGTCTGGCTAGGCCGGGGCGCTCTCTCCTTCGGTGGGGCGGCAGGAAGGTGTGTCCTCGAGGTGACCGGTCGTGAGGCGCAGGCCCGACGGGTACTTGTCGGAGTCGAAGTACAGGGTGTGGGCCGACGTGCCGATGAAGCTGACCGCCAGGGTGAGGGCGATGCGGTGGCCGGCGGGGACGGTCACGGGATCGGCCAGCTCGACCGGGGCGTCGGTGAGCATCGGCTCCGTGGAGCGGGCGGCCATCTTGATCCGGGGCGCGATGGCGCCGATGACGGTCTCCTTCCCGTCCGGGTCCACCGAGACCAGCTCGCCGGACACGAACCCCTGCACGTCCTCGCTGGGGCCCTGGACCCAGACCCGGACGTCCCCCGGTGCTCCGATGGTGAGCGGACCCGCCAGCGGCTCGGTGGCGAACCGGGGCGGGGTCACCAGGGTGCTGGCCAGCCCGAAGGAGGCGGCCAGGCGCCGCTCGGGTGTCCGCTGACCCAGGCTCCCGTTGCGGATCAACCCGACGTGGGTGTAGCCGGGGTGGGCCGGGTCGGGGACACCCGAGGGGTCCTCCATCTGGAAGCGGATGTCGAGCGGCCCCTCGGGCACGAAGGTGCCGCCGGCGTGGCAGAGGTCGGGCTGGGGACCGAAGGCGGAGATCAGGATGTTGATGAACCGCTTGGTGCCGAACTCGTCGAGGCCGGTGGACGGCCCGCCCGGTGAGCCCAGGGCGAAGACCTCCACCGTCCAGTCGCCGAACGTGACGCCCTTCACCTTGGCCAGGTCGACGTCGAGGATGGTGGCTCCCGAGGGGTTGGCGGCCGCGGCGCTCCCCACCGGCTCGCCGGCGGCGTCGGTCACGGTGATCTCGTAGTTGGCGGCACCGACGAAGGGCACCGCCCCGCCGTTGCTGATCACCTTGAGCCGGGCCGTGCCCGGGGAGACGGGGACGGTGTGGGACACGGACCCGACCAGCGCCGGGGCGGTGTCGGTCCAGGCCCAGCTGTGGTCGGGGTGGGCCAGACCGGCCAGCACCTCCTGATCCCGGGTGGTCTGGAGCCGGTTCAGCTCGTCCTGGATGGCCGGGGCGCCCCGGCCGTGGAGGCCAAGCGCCAGCTCCACCGCCGCCGAGGCGTCGGTGTAGCCGTAGCCGGCGGAGTGGAAGGGCGCGTCGGGGATGGGCCGGGCGGTGATCTGGAGCACCATCCGGACCTGGGCGGGGGTGAGCTCGGGTGCCGCCTCCAACACCAGGGCCACCACCCCGGCCGTCTCCGGGGAGGCCATGGAGGTGCCCGAGAGGGTGGTGTAGTACGGAACCTCCTCCGGCGGGAGGGTCCGCACGTCACGGGGCGTGCCGGTGAGGGGGACGATGGTGTTGTTGGCCCGGGTGGAGACCACCTCGTCGCCGGTGGTGGTGACGGCCGGGTGGTACAGGCCCATGGCCAGCGGCCGGCGGGTCTCCCCGGCCACGTCCACCCGGACGAAGCCCAGGCCCACCGTGTCGGCCTCGATGCCCCCGGAGCTGAACGACGCCACCTTCCCCTTCTTGTCGCCCGCCGCCACCGCCAGCACCCAGGGCGCGCTGGCGTAGGGGTTCATCCCCATCTCGGTGCTGTCATTGCCGTTGGCGAAGACGACCACGACCCCGGCCTCGGCCAGCGTCCGCGTGGCCGCCTGGACCGGGTCGTAGGGATCGAAGGGCTCGAACTGGGAGCCCCACGAGTTGTTGATGACGCGGATGCCGTACCGCTCGCGGTTGGCCGCCGTCCAGTCCAGGCCCTCGAGGACGAGGAACATGCTGAGCCCGTCGCCGGCGCCGATGCCGATCAGCCCGGCGCCGGGGGCCATCCCCCGGTAGGCGCCGTGGGAGGCGACGCCCCGGGCGGCGACATCGCCGGCCACGTGGGTGCCGTGGCCCGAGGACGTGTCGGAGTTGACCAGGTTCTCGAGGGGGATGACGGGGAGGGGATCGCCGAAGCCCACCAGCTTCACGTTGGCCTTCATGGCCGGGGCCAGGTCGGGGTGGCCGAAGTCCACTCCGGTGTCGAGGACGGCCACGTTGACGCCCTTGCCCGTCACCCCGAGCTCGTTCCAGGCCTTGGCCGTGTTGACCAGCCGGGCCGATTCCTTCAGGAAGTAGTGGAGCGGCTCGTTGAGGTACACGCCGGCGATGCCCTCGATCGAGCGGAGGGCGTCGAGGCGGTCCACCGGGAGGCGGACGGCCGCCGCCGGGATGTGGCCGAAGGCCCACGACCAGGTGCCGAGGCCGTCGATGAGGCGGCGCAGGCCCTCGCCGGCTGGGCGCTCCAACGAGACGACGAGGTCGAGCGTCGCTCCGGCCGGGAGCGTGGCGGAGGCGTTGGCCACCGCCGGGTCCAGGTGGGCCGGCCCGGGGAGATCGACCAGAGGCGGGACGCCGAAGGTCGGCGCCGCCGCCGGGCGGGGACCGGCCGGACCACCGGCGCCGTCCCCCGCTCCCGCCCCCATCGACGGGAGGGCGCCCAACAGGGCCACCACCAGCATCAGCGTCACTCGGCGCATGGAACCTCCCGTTTCCCCGGTCACAGAGTCTACGAGGGTGGGGCGGTGACCGGATCGCGCCTTTTCGCCGGATTGGGGCGGCCGGTTAGCCTGCGGGCGTGATTCCCCTCGACGACGTACAGGGCCGGATCCTGGACACGGTGGAGCTGCTACCCACCGTCGAGGTGCCCCTGGCCGAGGCCCTGGGCCTGGCCACGGCCAAGGCTCTGTCCGCCTCCTGGGACGTCCCCCCCTTCGCCAACACGGGCATGGACGGCTACGCGGTGCGGGCGGCCGACACCGCCGGCGCCACGCCGGAGTCGCCCGTCCGGCTGGTGGTGGTCGACGAGCTGCGCGCCGGCCGGGCCCCGTCGGTGGCGGTGGAGGCGGGCCAGGCCATCCGGATCATGACCGGCGCCCCGATCCCCGAGGGCGCCGACGGGATCATCATGGTGGAGGAGACCGCGGTCGACGGCGACGCCGTCCTGGTCCGCCGGGCGGTCACTGCCGGCGACCACATCCGGCCCGCCGGCGGCGACCTGGCCGACGGTCAGGTGGCCTTTCCCGTGCGCAGTGTCCTCACCCCGGCCCATCTCGGGGTGGCGGCGAGCCTGGGTCACGCCACCGTGCCCGTCATCCGCCGGGCCCGGGTGGCCGTCATGTCCACCGGGGACGAGCTCACCCCTCCGGGGGAGCGGCTCTCGCCGGGGCGGATCACCGACAGCAACCGGCCCATGCTCCGGGCCCTGATCGGCCAGGCGGGCTGCGAGGTCGTGGATCTGGGCATCGCCCGCGACGACGAGGCCGACATCATCGGGCACCTGGAGGAGGCCGTCGCCACCTGCGACGCCCTCGTCACCACCGGCGGCGTGTCGATGGGCGAGTACGACCTGGTCAAGAAGGTGCTCGACGGGATGGGGGTCCTGAACTGGTGGCAGGTGGCCATCAAGCCGGCCAAGCCCCTGGCCTTCGGTCTGGTGCGGGGCAAGCCGGTGTTCGGGCTGCCGGGCAACCCGGTGTCGTCTCACGTCAGCTTCGAGCTCTTCGCCCGGCCCGCCCTCCTGCAGATGATGGGCCACCAGCGCCGTTTCCGCCCGGTGGTGCAGGCCGTGGCCAAGCACGACATGCGCCGCCGGCCGGACGGGAAGCTGCACCTGGACCGGGTGTGGGTGCGCCGGGAGGAGGGGCTGCTGGTGGCGGCCGGCACCGGCGTGCAGGCCTCCAACGTGCTCTCGGGCATGGCCATGGCCAACGCCCTGGCCCTCATCCCCGACGGCGAGGGTGTGGGCGCCGGCGAACGGGTCGACGTCATGCTCCTCGACTCCCCCGCCGACCACTGAGGGCGGAGGAGCCCGGGGTCGGGGTGTCCCCGGGAGGATCTAGCATCTAGCCGCCGAGCTGGAACATCTCGATGCGGCGGCGCTTGCCGCGGCGCATCGTGAGGGCCGAGCGCTCCTCGGAGTAGCGGTCGGTGCGGCGCTCCCAGCAGGACCGGATGAGCTCGGTGAGCTCTTCGTCGTTGGCGCCGGCCCGCATGGGGCCCCGCAGATCGAGCCCGCCGGAGGCGAACAGGCAGGTCACCAGGCGGCCCTCGGTGGACAGGCGGGCGCGGGTGCAGTCGCCGCAGAAGGGCTGGGACACCGAGGCGATCACGCCGATCTCCCCCGACCCGTCCCGGTACCGGTACCGGCTGGCCACCTCGCCCCGGTAGTTGGCCTCGAGGGGCTCGAGGGGCAGCTCGGCATCGATGCGCTCGACGATCTCGGCCGCCGACACCACCTGGGTGAGGTCCCAGCCGTTGAGGGTGCCGACGTCCATGAACTCGATGAAGCGCAGGATGTGGCCGCGGCCCTGGAAACGCCGGGCCAGGTCCACCAGGGTGTGGTCGTTCACCCCCCGCTGCACCACGCAGTTGATCTTCACCGGGGTGAGGCCGACGGCGGCGGCGGCGTCGATGGCGGCCACCACCGTCTCGGGACTGGTGCTGTCCCGGCCGCTCATGAGGCGGAAGACGTCGTCGTCGAGGCTGTCGAGGCTGACCGTGACCCGGCCGAGGCCGGCGGCGGCCAGCTCGCCGGCCATGCCCTCCAGCAGCACGCCGTTGGTGGTGAGGGCGATGTCCTCCACGCCGGGGATGGCGGCCAGGCCCTTCACGAGGCGGGAAAGATGGGCCCTGACCAGCGGTTCCCCGCCCGTCAGCCGGAGTTTCACCGCCCCCAGGCCGACGAAGAGGCCGGCCAGGCGCTCGATCTCCTCGAAGCTGAGGATCTGGGAGCGGGGGAGGAACTCGTAGCGGTCGCCGAAGACCTCGGCCGGCATGCAGTAGGGGCACCGGAAGTTGCACCGGTCCGTGACCGAGATGCGCAGGTCCCGCAACGGCCGGTTGCGGGTATCGGTGACGAAAGGTGGCTGGTGGACGGTCATTTCTCCGGCAGATCCCCCGAAACTGCGCGATTTTTCCCGGCCACAGAGTGTAACTGTCCCCTGCCCGTCCGCCGATTCCGACCCCGCTGATGGCAGGCCCGGCGATCAGGCGGGTCAGGCCGTACACTTGTCGACATGACGCCCTTCGAGTTCACCCACCTCGACCCGCTCGGCCGCGCCCGGATGGTCGATGTCACACCCAAAGAGGCCACCCATCGACGGGCGGTGGCCAGATGCCGGGTGACCATGAAGCCGGAGACGACGGGAATGATCGCCTCGGGGGCGATCACCAAGGGTGACGTGCTGGCGGTGGCCCGGGTGGCGGGCATCCAGGCGGCCAAGCAGACCCCGATGCTGCTGCCCCTGTGTCACCCACTCCTCGTGGGCAGCGTCTATGTGAACTTCACCATCGAGGACGCCTTCGTCGAGATCGAGGCCCAGGTCGAGACCGTGGACCGCACCGGGGTGGAGATGGAGGCCCTCACGGCCTGTGCCGTGGCCGCCCTCACCATCTACGACATGTGCAAGTCGGTCGACCGGGAGATGACCATCGGCCAGCTCGCCCTGTGGGAGAAGACGGGGGGCCGCTCCGGCCATTTCCGGCGCAAGGCCACCGCGGAGGGTGACGAGTTCACCTACGGCCTCTGACGGTCCGCCTCCCCCACCCCGCTTGGTGTTAGGTTCCCGCCGGGCGGCGTTGAGCTTGAAGGGGAGGCTGGGCCGGTGGTGCTCCTCGTGTTGGCCGTGCTGTGGGGGATCGTCCTCATCCCGCCCGCTGTCCACAAGCGCCGGGCGGCCCGCCAGGGCCGGTCCGTGGAGAACTTCCGCAAGCGGCTCGAGGTCCTCGCCCCACCGGCCGTCCCCCGGGCCTCGCGCCCCTCGAGCGCGGTGCGTCCGGCCGGCTCCGCCCCGCCCCGGGTGGCGGTGGTGGC
>JBOGFE010000364.1:0-3404 GCA_050741935.1 Acidimicrobiia bacterium
GATCCCACCCGGGGCGCCGGCGCCCGCACGTTTCCGCGGAAACGCCCTCGAGCCACTTCACCCCCACCAGTCGCAGCAGGGCTATTCCTCGTCGAAGAACGCTTCGGAGTCGCAGCCCGTGGGGAAGTCGACTTCGGGTCCGCAGGCCATGAACATGAAGTCCGCCTTCATGGTGTAGCGCCTTGAGCCGACCCGGTAGTCGATCTCCACCCGCTTGAAGGTCCCTGTGCCCGGCCGGTCGAGTTGCAGACCCATGAGCACCGCGCTGGAACGTCGCCCGTTGTCGTCGTAGTTCGGCACCATCAAACCGTGGAACGGTCGTAGCTGCCCGAGATCCGACCGAGCCGGCGGGAACTGCGAGCTGGTGCCGATGCTGTTGAACTTTCGGTCGCGGTCCTGCGCGACCAGCACTTGGACGAGCCGGAACCCGTCGGGAAGGGGAGGCAGCAGCCGGATCGCCTCCAGCTCAAGCGGTCGCTTGCCTTCGTTGTGGAGACTCATCGATCCGAACGTGAAGGGTATGCCGAGATCGACCGGAAAGCTCACCCCGAGACGTCCGGAGCCGGCTGTGAGGGGACCTCCACCATCGGAGCCGTGGACTACGGTCCGTCGGTCCAAGATCTGTGCCCGGACGACGAGAGCGGCGACCACGACCAAGAGAACGACGACGATTCTGCGACGTCGCCGGTGGGCCGGGCCCGTCGGGCCAGGACCCGGGTCGGGCGGTGCGGATTCATTGCTCACACCCGTCTCACTCAACACGGTCTACCCGGCTGGCACGGAGGCCCCTCAACGTTGATCCCAGTCCAGACGAAGTTCGAGTGCATTGCATCCGCGTTGTCACCGCAGACATGGTGGACGGGCCGGTCGCCGAAGTTCATCACGACCTGGACCTGTTTTGAGTATCCGCTTCGAGCGGAGAGACTGGCCCCAAACACATGCGCAGCTCCCCCCCAGGTGGCGCCCCGATTGCGCTCGCGGCGGAACTCGGAGCCGTTCTCATACTTGTCGTCGTGTTCTGGGTCGGAGCAATCCGGAATCAGGTGCGGAACTGAACTGACCCCGCCCCGCCAGCCGTGGGGGACGATCTGCTCCCGGTTCCCGCATCGGGTGCGGTAGAGGTGGTAGTCGAAGTTGTTGGCGATCCGCAGGCGCTCCATGGGCCCGGCGTGCTTGACCGTCCGCCCCTCGTCGGAGTTGCCCAGGTGGTGGCTCCCCTCCGTTGCCCAGTTGCCGTCGGGGGACCTCACGCCGATCGAGATGTCGCTGTCGGCCTGGTTGCCCTCGCCGTAGGTGAAGGTGGCGGCGATGGTGTCCTCTTCAGGGTTGAGCTCACCGACGACGGTGGCGGCCTTCTTGGTGTCGACCACCTCGAACTCGGCCCAACACGGATGGAGAGGCTGAGCATCGCGGCCCGCGGCGAAGGTGGCCGAGTCGAACCGCAACTCGATCGGGGTGGCTTCGAGCTCAGGCCGCTCGCGCCATGCGGGACCGCTGAATTCGCGGCCGGTTCCGAGATGGCGGCTGAAGTGGTGCTGCTCGTGCCGTCCCCCGGCATCCGCTTCCAGGCTCAGATTGACGTAGCCACCGTTGGCCTCGGCCAGGCGCTCGAGCTCCGGTGTTGCCTGCGAGCGGAGGACGAAGGCACCGTCGGGGCCGGTGTTCGTCCACCCAACCGGCGTGAGACGGATGACGTCGCCCACGCTCATGGGGATGTTGGTGGGCCAGGCGTAGGCGGCGACGGCACCTTCGACCGGATCGCGGTCGGGGCCGCGGAGGACGCCGGTGGCGATGACGGGGAAGCGGAGCGTCCGACTGTCGGACATGCCGGACATCGGTGCCGGGTCGGCTGTCGCCAGCGTCGGGTGCCCACCGGGCACCGGCATGGTCAGGGTGGCACAGGCCAACACGGAGACGAGCATCGCACGGCCACGCATTCTGGGGCCTCCATTCCGGCGCATTCACCAAGGGGGGAACGACCGAACCGGCCGGCCGTTACGGCAAACCGGGCCGATCCGGGCATATCGCGCCCAGAGTGTGGGCGTGGTCGCTCAATGCGCGCAATCGAATATCCCCGTGGTGGCCGGCGCCAGGGCCCGGGCGGCTAGAGAGCTTCGTTGCGCCAGCGGGTGAGGATGGCGGCCAGGGTGTCGTCGAAGGCGACGGTGGCCGACCAGCCGGTGGCGGTGCGCAGGCGGGTGTTGTCGCCCACCAGGCGGGGCACGTCGACGGGGCGGATCAGGGCCGGGTCGGGGACGAGCTCGATGGCGTGGCGGGCCATGGACAGCAGGGCCTCGGCGATGGCGGCCACGCTGCGGCCCACTCCCGAGCAGACGTTGTAGACCTCGCCGGGGGTGCCGTGCTCCACCAGGAGGCGGTAGGCGGTCACCACGTCGGCGACGTCGAGGAAGTCGCGCACCGGCTCCAGGGATCCGACGGGTGCTTCCTTGCGGCCTTCCCGTTCGGCGGCGGCGATGCGCCGGGCCAGGGCCGGCACGAAGAAGTTCTCGGCCTGGCGGGCGCCGGTGTGGTTGAAGGCCCGGACCCGGATGACCCCGAGCCCGTCACCCAGGAAGGCCTGGAGGCCCAGGTACTCGGCCGCCACCTTGGAAGCCCCGTAGGGGGTGATGGGCCGGAGCGGGGCGTCCTCGCCCAGCGGGAGGGCGGCGTCGTCGACCACCCCGTACTCGTCGGCGCTGCCCACCACCAGCACCCGCTCCACGCCGGCGTCCCGGGCCGCCAGGAGCACGTTCAGAGTGCCTTCGGCGTTCACCCGGAACACCTGGGCCGGGACCGACCATGACGTGCCGATGTGGCTGACGGCGGCCAGGTGGTAGACGGCGGCGGGTCGGTGGCGGGCCAGGAGGTCCCGGATGGCGGTGCCGTCGGTGACGTCGGCGCCGGCGGCCCGGTCGAGGCCCACCACCTCGTCTCCGGCGGCGGCGAGGTGGGCCACCAGCTCCCGGCCCACGAAGCCGCTCGACCCCGTGACGAGGGCCTTCACTTGGCGGCCAGCCGGTAGGCCTCGAGATGGGCCTTGGCCGACGCCTCCCAGGTGTAGGTGGCGGCGGCCTCCGGCCCGGCCCGCCGGAGCTTGTCCCCGAAGTCGGGATCGTCGAGCACCCGGCCCAGGGCCCAGGCCAGGGCGCCGGGGTTGCCGGGCGGTACCACCAGGGCGGCGTCGCCGGCCACCTCCTCCATGGGTGACCCCACCGTGGTCACCAGCGGCGCTCCGCAGGCCAGCGCTTCCAGGGCGGGCAGCCCGAACCCCTCCTCCAGCGAGGGGTAGGCGACGGCCGCGGCCTGGCGGAAGAGGGCGGGCAGTGCCTCGTCGGGCACCCAGCGCACCCGCACCACCCGGGTGGCCACGCCGCTGGCGGCCACCGCCGCCCGCACCGCCTCGG
>JBOGFE010000365.1:0-3870 GCA_050741935.1 Acidimicrobiia bacterium
CAGGCCAGGGTCAGCGGCCCGCCGGGAACCTCGCCGGGAACCCGGGGGAGGACGCCGAGTTCGAGGTGGACGGCGCCGGGGACGTGGCCGGCGGCGAACTCGCTGGCCTGGCGGACGTCGACGGTCGTGGCGGGGTCGAGTTCGGCCGGCTCGACGAGGGGGATCGCCGCCACCGGGAGCCCGGCCGCCCGCCAGGCGCTGACGCCGCCGGCGAGCTCCCCGGCGAGGTGCTCGAAGCCCACCTTGCGGGCTTGGCGGACCAGGTCGGCCCGGTCCTGGTGGTGGTCGAGGACGAACACGAGGGGCTGGTCGGGCTCGGCGAGCCAGCCGAGCCAGGTGCCGAACACCGGCCGCAGGGAGATCGACAGGGCGCCGGGGACGTGGCCGGCGGCGAAGTCGGGGACCAGCCGGGTGTCGACGAGGAGGGCTCCGCCGCCGAGGAGGCGGCGGACCTCGCCGGGACCGAGCGGCGTGAGGGTGGGCGGTTCCGGGCCGTAGAGGCGCGGCCCCCGGCGGTTCACCTCCCGGAGGCGGGCGAAGTACCGGGGGTAGCTCCCCAGCCCGGCGAGGAGCTGGGCGACGAAGGCGTCTTCGTCGGGTGCTCCCAGCAGGGGGTTGGTGCGCTTCTCCCGCCCGATGGTGGTGGTCCGATCACCGCCGGCGGGCGCCGAGCAGAACGATCCCGCCCCGTGCGTCGGGTACACCGGGAGGTCGTCAGGCAGGGTGAGGATCCGCTCGGCCAGCGACCGCCACAGCGAGCGGGCCAGCTCCTCGGTCCGTTCGGGGGCGATGAGATCGGTGCGGGCCACCGCCCCCACCAGCAGCGAACCGCCGGAGAAGAGGGCGACCGGCCGGCCCCCGTCGAGGACGAGGTAGGCGACGTGCTCGGGGGTGTGACCGGGGGTGGCCAGGGCGCGCAGCTCCAACCCCCCGAGGTCGATCTCGTCGCCGTCGCCGAGCCCCTTGTGGGGCAGTTCGAGGCCGCCGGCGGCGGGGGCGAGGACCTGCGCGCCGAAGGCGGCGAGCTCAGCGCTGCCGGACACGAAGTCGGCGTGGAGGTGGGTCTCGGCGGCGAATGCCACCGTCAGCCCGGCCCGCTCGGCGGCCTCCAGATAGGGGGAGGGGTCGCGGGAGGGGTCGACAGCGAGGGCCCGGCCGTCGCCCAGGTCGACCAGGTACGAGCTGTTGCCCAGCCCTTCGTCGACGATCGGCAGGGGTGCGGGAACTTGGGACATGTCTGGCAGCCTCCTCGATTCGCTAGTATTCTATAGGTCAATGGAAAAGTTGGCAACAGGGGGCGCAGCATGAACCGCGACGTGAAGGACCCCCTCTACGAGCAGTTCGCCCGCGTCGGGAAGGTGCTCGGCAGCTCCAGGCGCATCGAGCTGCTCGACCTGCTCGCCCAGGGCGAACGCAGCGTCGAGGAACTCGCCGACCTGACCGGGATGGAGGTGGGCAACACCTCCGCCCACCTCCAGGTCCTCCGGGGGGCCCGCCTCGTCGAGACCCGCAAGGCGGGCACCCGGGTCTTCTACCGCCTGGCCGGCGACGAGGTGACCCGCCTCCTCGTCGCCCTCCAGGACGCCGCCCACGCCCGGCTGGCCGAAGTGGGCGACGTGGTCCGCACCCACCTGTCCGACCCCGACGGCCTCGAGGCGGTCGGACGGCAAGAGCTCCTGGACCGGGCCGGCCGGGGCGAGGTCGTCGTCCTGGACGTCCGCCCCGCCGTGGAGTACCGGGCCGGGCACATCCCCGGGGCCGTGTCCATCCCCGTCGACGAGCTCGAGGCCCGCCTCGGCGAACTCCCCGAAGGCGTCGAGGTCGTCGCCTACTGCCGGGGCCCCTACTGCGTCTTCGCCGGCGACGCCGTCCGGCTCCTCCGGGGACAGGGCCGGCGCGCCCGCCGCCTCGTCGACGGGCTCCCCGAGTGGCGCCTGGCGGGGCTGCCCGTGGCCGCCGGCCAGAGCTGAGAAAGGGACCGACGGCCGGACCGATCGGGACGAAGGGCCCTGACCCCCGGTAGCGGCACCGCTTCACGGTGGCGACATGCAGAAAATGCTGTTGATCCTCAACGACCCGCCGTACGGGACCGAGCGTTCCTTCAACGGCCTGCGCCTCGCCGGCGCCCTCGTCCAACGCGACGACACCGAGGTGCGGGTCTTCCTCGTCGGTGACGCGGTGGGCTGCGCCATGGGCAACCAGGTAGTCCCCAACGGCTACTACCACCTCGACCGCATGATCGAGTCGGCCGCCCGCCACGGCGCCGACGTGGGCTGCTGCGGCACCTGCCTCGACGCCCGGGGCATCCCCGAGGAGCTCCTCACCAAAGGCGCCCGCCGCTCCACCCTCGACGAGCTCACCGACTGGGCCCTCTGGGCCGACACCGTCATCACCTTCTAACCGAAGGGGCCGCCATGGCCGACCAAACCGTCGTCGTACTCGGAGGAGGAACAGGCGGGCTGGTGGCCGCCCGCCGGCCGGGAAGGCACTGACACGCGGCCAAGGTCGCCTTCGAGCAGTACGGCGGGCCATGCTCCGGTCGCCCCGGTAACGGCGCGGTGACGGTCAGGGCGGACCGTCCTGGCGGCGTGGCTGCCGCCCGGGCCTACGACCGCTGGTTCGACGAGCCATGGGGTCGCTACGCGTTCGCTGTCCAATCACGGGCCATCCGACGAGTGGCCGGCGTGGCGCACCACGACAGGGTCCTCGACGCAGGCTGCGGCACCGGCCGGTTCGCTTCGATCCTCGAAGCCGAGGGCGGAGCGGTCGTCGCCGTCGACCGCGACCCAGGCATGCTGGCCGTCGCCTCCTCCCGCCTGGCCGGGCCGTGCCTCCTGAGCGACGTCGCCTCCCTTCCGCTGCGGAGCCGGTCGGTGGACGTCGCCGTCGCCGTGACCGTCCTCGAGTTCATGTCCGACCCGAACGCCGCGCTTCGCGAACTGGCCCGGGTCACCCGCCCCGGCGGCCGCATCGTCGTCGGGGCCCTCAACCCGAACAGCCCCTGAGGGTTCGCCCACCGGCGCCGGCTCCGCTCGGGAACATGGTGCTCGGCACGGTTCCTCCCCCGCCGGCGGCTGCGCGCCCTCGGGGCCGCGCACGGGCGGGTCCGCGTCTCCGGTGCCCTCTACGCCCCGAAACTGCTTCCCGGCCTGCGCCGGCTCGGCCCCACCCTCGAGGCCCTCGGCCCCCTGGCCCCGAACTTCGGCGCCTTCCAGATCCTTGTCATCGAACGGAGATCACTCTGACATGACCGTCGACCCCGTCCCCGCTTCGTCTGCACCGTCGGCGGCCGTCAGCGCCGCGCTCCCGACGTCCACCGGTGTCGTCGCCGTGTGCGCCCACCCCGACGACGAGTCCTTCGGTCTGGGCGCGGTCCTCGGCATGCTCGCCAAGGCAGGCAGCCGGACCGGGGTGTTGTGCTTCACCCACGGCGAAGCCTCGACGCTGCACGCCACTCCCGGGGAACTCGCCGCCGTGCGAGTCGACGAGCTCACCCGGGCCGCCGCGCACCTCGGCGTGGGCCGCGCCGAACTCCTCACCTACCCCGACGCCGGGCTCGCCGACCAGCCCCTCGACGAACTCGCCCGGCACGTGCGTAGCCTCGCCGACGATGTAGGAGCCGACACCCTCGTCGTCTTCGATCTGGGCGGGATCACCGGCCATCCCGACCACCAACGGGCCACCGACGCCGCCCTCGCCGCCGCACTCGACAGCCGGTACTCGGTTCTCGCTTGGACGCTACCCGACACCGTCGCGCACGCCCTCAACGCCGAGTTCGGGACCGCATTCGTGGGCCGAGCCGACCACAACGTCGACCTCATCCTGCCCGTCGACCGCCGTCGGCAGCTCGGCGCCATCCACCACCACGCC
>JBOGFE010000366.1:0-4330 GCA_050741935.1 Acidimicrobiia bacterium
GACCAATTCCCCAACGCCTACCTCGCCGCGGCCTGAACAACTGCCACAGACAACCATCCTGTCAACGGCGAAGCGCAAATCTTGGGGCGTAATTCAATAACGCTCGCGCGGAGCTGCCCGTCTGGCCCGCTCGTCAGTCCCCCCGCACGGCGAAGGCCTCGGTGTTGCAGTTCGTGGGGTAGTCCGGTCCCCCACAGATGACGAAGCCGTCAGCCACCCGGATCCGGTGCCGCTTACCGCCGATCCGGTAGTCGACGAGGGTGTGATTGAAGCCGAACTGACCGGGCCGGTTCAGCCTGAAGGCCATCAGAACCTCGACGCCCCAGTGGTCATCTTCCTCCTGCTTGGGCGGCACGATTGCGCCGGGCAACGGATGCAGGGCTGCGGTCGGTATTCCCGACGGCGGAAACACTGCGTCGGCACCGTACATCCCGATGCCTCGGTCTCTCCCGGCGACCTTCACATCCACCAGCGTCATCCCGGAGTCGAGTGGCGGGTCGATCGTGATGCTCTCGAGGACGGCGGGACGGTCGCTAAAGTTCTCCAGCACGATTCCACCGAAAGTGACGACCTGTCCGACGTCGGCGCGGATGCTCGTGGTCGTGTCGGACTCGGTTCTGACGGGCCCGTGGTCAGCGTCGTGTATGGCCCGCCCTGTGGAGCGGTGGTAAATCAGCGCAGCGCTGCCCAAGCTCAGTACGACCACGCCAACGACCAGAAGCCGCACCCACTGCCCCGCGAACCGGCTCTTGCGAACCGGGACGGGCGCGGTGTCCACAGCAGCGAGGGTAGCAATGGGCTGCGGTAGATCAACGGCCATCAGGCGGACGTCCCAGCGAAGATGCGACCAGCGCGCTTGGGCGGGCCGTTGTCGCCGCAGAGAAGGTGCATCCCGGCGGAGCCAAATTTCCAATGTCCCCGGACCCAGCGGGAGTAGCCGCTGCGAGCGGTGAGCGAGGCGCCGAAGACGCCAACAGCTCCCTCCCACCGCACGGCCTTCTCCTTATTGCGGTGAAAGCCGGTCCCAGGAGTGAAACGCCCGAGCCTCTCTTCAGGAACCCCTGCACAGCCGCGCTCGGCGGTGGGTACCGACTGCACGTCTCCCATCCATTCCCGGGCGACGACCTTCTCCCGCCGGCCGCTCGGGCAGGTGTACTCGAACCTGTCGTAGATGAATCGAGTAAGCACGAGGAGATGCTGACCGCTCCCCGCCCATTGGGTGACCTCGGTGTCCTCCGAGTTTGCGATGTGGAACGACCCGGACCCGCTCCACGGACCGTGGGTCCCCTTTGTCGCCACGCCGATCTCGCTGTCGGCCCGCTTGCCGTACGTGAAAACGGCCTCGACGGTGTCATGAGGCGCCCGGAGTTCACCGATCACGGTTTCGGCCACATGGCTCTCCACCAACCGCAAGCCCCAGCAGCCGCCCTGCATCGGATGGATCGGACGGTCGCTTGTGTTGGCGATCAGCGAAAATCGCGTTCTGCGATCATCGAACGTCGCGGTTGGGGATCATCGAAAGTCGCGGTCGGCGGGGCTGGCGTTCCTCCGTGGGTGAGGCTAGCAATCACCTCCCTTCTGTGATCTCGGCGACGGCGATGGGTTCGTCGCAGTGGGGGCAGAAGCCGCCCAGGCCGATGGCTCGCATCCAGGTGTTGCAGGCGTCGCAGCGTTGGTCGCCGAGGGCTCGGGAGCCGCAGGTGTCGCACTCGTAGACGGTGTTGGCGCGGCGTTTGCCTTTTGGGGGCAGGGCCGGTTGGGGATCGGTGGGAGTGTGGCGGCGACGCCAGGCAGCTTGGCGGCAGGCGTCGCTGCAGTGGCGGCGGCGACCGGAGGGCTCGAAGGGGTGGCCGCAGACGGGGCAGGTCGGCATCATCGTTACGTTATCGTTGCGCGACGGGGGGTCGGTGGCCACGGCGGGTTCCGTTGGTGGGGTGGTCGTCGTCGTCGGGGTCGCGGGTGGCTTCGGTCAGGGCCTGGTGTTCTCGCATGCGCCACGACGGCCCTCGGATGTTGAACACCACGGCTTTGTGGAGCAAACGGTCCAGAACCGCGCCAGCGACGACGTCGTCTCCGAAGATTTCTCCCCAGCCTGGCAGGCTTCTGTTGGTGGTCACGAGGGTGGGGGCGCCTTTGGTGTAGCGCTGGTTGATGACGTGGAAGAAGGCGCCGGCGGCGTCGCGGCCCATGGGGAGAAGCCCGACGTCATCGACCACGAGGACGGTGGGGGCGGTGTAGGTGCGGAGTTTGGAGATCCAGGTGCCATCGGTTCGGGCCCGGCCGAGAGCGACGACCATGTCGTCGGCGGTGGTGAAGTAGCCGCGGTAGCCGGCCTCGACGGCTCTGGTGGCCAGGGCGACCGCCAGGTGGGTCTTGCCGCACCCGGGTTGACCCAGCAAGGCGATCGAGCGGCCCTCGGAGATGAAGCGCAAGGTGGCCAGGTCGGCGACGAGCTTGCGGTCGACCGAGGGTTGGAAGTCGAAGTCGAACTCGTCGATGGTGCGGCGGTAGGGGAATCGGGCGTAGCGCAGGCGGGCGGCCAGGCGCCGGTTGGTGGTGGCGGAGGTCTGCTCGGCGATGACCCGGGCCAGGTACTCGACGTGGCTCCATTCTTCGGTTTTGGCCTGCTCGGCGAGGGTGGCGAAGCATTCGGCGGCCCGACCGAGTTGGAGGTAGCCGAAGTCGTCCTTGAGCTGCTCGTAGATCGAGGGGGCGCTCATCCGTTCACCCCCCGGCCGGTACAGCCACAGCCGCCATAGCGGGCGTCGAGGTCGGGGGCCTCGACGTCGTAGTCGCCGTCGCCGAGTTCGAGGCGCCCCGGCGGCCGCTCGGCGGGGAGTTCCGGAGGCAGCGGGGGCACCAGGCGCAGACCGGGATGCGCCCGGCCGAGAGCGATCGCCTCGGCGGCGGCCCGGTGGGTGGGGTCCCACACCGGCTCGGTGGCGCCGGGGCGGAGCGTGTGGCGGGCGATCACGCTCGTTCCCCACACGACCTCGAGGGTCGGCGAGTCGACCTCGACCCGGCAGACGACCTTGTGGCCCACCATCTCGGGCGGGACGGAGTAGCTGACCCCGTCCCAGGCGACCAGCGGCAGCTTCGGGTGCACCCGGTGATCGGCGGTATAGGCGGTGTCGAAGCGGCGCCTGGGCAGGGGGACGAAGAACCGCCGCTCGGTCTCGAGCCGCTCGGCGGGGGGCACCCCGGTGGTCGAATGCCGCCGGGTGAGCACCCGGCGGGGCAACCACAGCTCCGCCCGCCGGTTCAGCTCGCCCAGGTCGGCGGGGACGCCCACGGCGTCGAACTCCGTCAGGAAACTCTCCTTCAGATCGCGGAACGGCCGTTCGCACTTGCCTTTCCGTTTGGCGTCTCCGGCCTGGCAGGCCTTGATCTCCAGGCCGTGGTGACGAGCGAAGTCAAGGGTCGGGGGATGCAGCCGGAACCGTTTCCCCTGGGAGACACCCAGCGCCCCCATCCGGTCGGTGCGGCCCACCCTGGGTGCCCCGCCCGCCGCCTCGAAGAAGCGGACCAGACCCTCGAAGGTGTGCTCCCGGTCGATCGACGTGGTGAACCACCACGTCCGCCACCGCGACCAGCACAAGATGCACCCGAAGCACCACACCTCGCCCAGGCCCCACCGCTCCGTCCACGCCGAGCAGTCCGACCAATCGAACTGACACTCTTCCCCGGGGCCCGTCTCGATCGGCACGCTCACCCCCGGGGCGGCCCGGAACCGGGGCCCCCGCAGGTCCCGCAGGAACCGGACCACGCTCGGATAGGAACCGTCGAACCCTTCCGCCACCACGATGTCGAACACGCTGGTGGCCAACAGCTTCTCCGCCGGGGGTGCCACCAGCCCGCGGATGCGGGCCGCCCAGGCCTCGTCGATCACTCGCACCGCCGGATCGATCGTTCTCGCCGGCGGCGGCCCGCCCTCCTTCAACCACTTCGAGATCGTCGCCGGGTGATAATCGAGTTCCTCGGCGATCTCAGCGATCGTCTTGCCCTGACGCTTCAACGCCAGCACATAGTTCACGTACTCCTCCTGAGTCATCATGCCGGTCGGTCCCTCCAGTGCCCTCTCGGTGCTTGGTCGCCCGAGAGGCTGGAGGGGCCGGAACACCGGCCGGTGGATGGTCCTCAGGAAGAACGCCAGGACCCGCTCAACCGCGACTTTCGTTGATCGCAGATCGCGAGAATCGATGCCCCCTCAACAACTCACGCCGTCCCGGCCTCAAACCGCCGTCAACACCAACAAACAACCGGTCGCGCACCCGCTGCGCGCAGGAAACCGGCTATCGAGGACCGTCACGGTCGGGAGCGCTTGTTTTAG
>JBOGFE010000367.1:0-3988 GCA_050741935.1 Acidimicrobiia bacterium
CACGCTCCGGAGGAGCCTGGGGTTGGGGCCCCAGGCGGGGCGGCGAAGCCGCAGAAAGCACAGTCTCGTCGTCGCCCACCACCACCCGCATCGGGACCCGGTCCCGGGAGATGAGGGTCGGCCAGTAACCCACCACCTCGGAGGCCCGGGGCCGGCCCTGGTCGGCCAGGTAGGTGATGCCGGGTACCGTGCCCAGGACCCGGGGTACGACCTGGACCCCGAAGCGGGAGTTGATCTTGGCCTCGTCGGCGTCGCGCACCGCCACCTGGACCATCACCTCGGAGGGCTCAGAGTCGGTGAGCGGCGGGTGGGTGGCGTTCCAGGCCAGGAACTGGGTGGCGGTGTCCTCGTAGAGCTCCCGGCCCCCGGCCGACTCCCAGAGGATGTCGGCCACCTTGTTGGCCTTGGCCAGGGAGTCGGGGCCGGACACGATGAGCCGGCCGAAGGCCCGGTAGCCGTGGGAGAAGCTGGCCGACACCTTCAGCTTCTCGGGGGGCGGCTCGCCCTTGGCCCCCGAGACGGTGACCCGGTCGGGGCCGTCCTGGGTCAGGGTGACGGAGTCGAAGCGGGCCACGCAGTCCGGTGCCAGGTAACGGGGCGAGCCCATCTCGTAGAGCAGCTGCTCGGTCACGGTGTGGACCGACACCAGACCGCCCGTGCCCGGGTGCTTGGTCACGGTGAAGGTGCCGTCGGGCCGGGCCTCGACCAGCGGGTAGCCGAGGTTCGACCAGCTCTTCACCTTCTGCCAGTCGGTGAAGTTCCCGCCCGTGCACTGGGTGCCGCACTCGATGATGTGGCCGGCGATGATGCCCGCCGCCAGCCGGTCCCAGTCGTCCTCGGCCCAGCCGAACTCGTGGATCATGGGGGCGAGGGTGACGCCGGTGTCGGTCACCCGGCCGGTGATGACGACGTTGGCCCCCATCTGCAGGGCCCGCACCACCGGGGCCGCCCCGAGGTAGACGTTGGCGGAGAGGACCTGGTCGGCCACGTCGGAGAGGGGCCGGCCGGTGTCCATGTTGGCGAGCGGCTCGCCCGTTGCCATGAGGTCGCCCAGACCGCCGAAGATGTCGTCGCCCAGGACGACGCCGACCCGCACGCCCCCGGCCACGCCCAGCTCGGCCGCCACCTTCTCCACCGCCGCCTTGCAGGCCAGGGGATTCACCCCGCCGGCGTTGGAGATGACCGTGATGTTGCGCTCCACGCAGGTGGCGAGGACGTCACGCAGCTGGGCCACGAAGTCGGTGGCGTAGCCCATCTCGGGCCGGCGCTGCCGCTGCTTCTGGAGGATGGCCATGGTGACCTCGGCCAGGTAGTCCATGACCAGGTAGTCGACCGGGCCGCCTTCGACCTGGCGCCGCGCCGCGGTGGGGTCGTCGCCCCAGAAACCGCCGCAGTTGGCGATCACGATCCCGTCTCTGGCCATCCGACGTCTCCGTTCGCTTGCTGTGCCGGCGATTCTACGGAGGCCGTGCTGAGGGGCTCTAAAGACGCAGTGAAGGGGATAGGGGTTGGTCAGCGCTGCGGGCTTACTTCAGAACGGCGGGTCGAAACGGACAAATCGGGCGGCCGGGGGGAACTGTGCTTCCGGAACGACCGTGGAGGTCCTTGCCGAAGCACAGTTCGCTCGAGCCCGCTCGATTTGTCCGGGTTTGTCCGTTTCACGACGCCGTTCTGAAGTAACCCCGCAGCCCAGACATGCCCCCTCACCCCTTCGTTGCCGTCTTTCCGTCCCGCCCGGCTCAGCCCGTCTGCTCGATGAGGGTGGCCACGCCCTGGCCGACGCCGACGCACATGGTGGCCAGGCCCAGGCGGGCACCCTGGCGTCCCATCTCGTGCACGAGGGTGGTGGCGATGCGGGCGCCGCTGGCCCCCAGCGGATGGCCGAGGGCGATGGCGCCGCCGTTGACGTTCAGGCACTCGGGGTCGATGCCCAGCTCCCGCTGGCAGGCCAGCACCTGGGCGGCGAAGGCCTCGTTGAGCTCGACCAGGTCCACGTCGCTCATGGACAGGCCGGCCCGGGCCAGCACCTTGCGGGTGGCGGGGACGGGCCCCATGCCCATCACGTCGGGGTGCACCCCGGCGGAGGCGCCGCCCAGGACCCGGAAGGGGGCGTCGAGGCCGAGGTCCGCGGCCCGCCGGCGCGAGGTGACCAGCACGGCGGCGGCGCCGTCGTTGAGGCCCGAGGAGTTGCCGGCGGTCACGGTGCCGTCGGGCGTGAAGGCGGGTCGCAGCCGGGCCAGCTGCTCCATGGTGGTCTCGGGCCGGGGATGCTCGTCGGTGTCGACCAGCACGGGGTCCCCGGTGTTGTCGGGGCCACCCCGAGCCCCGGGCCGCTGGGGCACCGGTACGGCCACCGTCTCCTCCCGCCACACCTTGCGCTCGGCGGCCTCGGCCCAGCGCTGCTGGCTGCGCAGGGCCCAGGCGTCCTGGTCGGCCCGGGACACGCCGTGGCTCTCGGCCACGCACTCCGCCGTCTGGCCCATGGACAGCACGCCGTGGAGGTCGGTCATCCTCGGGTTCACCAGCCGCCAGCCGAGGGTGGTGTCGACCAGGGCCGAGTCGCCCTTGGGGAAGCCGGCCTCGGGCTTTTGCACCACCCACGGCGCCCGGCTCATCGACTCCACCCCGCCGGCCACGACCACGTCGGCCTGGCCGGAGGCCACGGCCATGGCGGCCAGGTTGAGGGCGGTCAGGCTCGAGGCGCACAGCCGGTTCACGGTTGCCCCGGGGACCTCGACGGGCAGGCCGGCCAGGAGGACGGCCATGCGGGCGACGTTGCGGTTGTCCTCCCCGGCCTGGTTGGCGGCCCCGAAGTAGACGTCGTCGATCAGGGCCGGGTCGATGCCGGTGCGCTCCACCAGCTCGGAGAGCACCAGGGCGGCCAGGTCGTCGGGCCGGACCCCGGCCAGCGCCCCGCCGTGGCGCCCGATGGGGGTGCGCACGGCGCCGGCGACGACGGGCTGGCGGTCGGCGGGCAGGTCATGCATCAGAGCTTTCCTCCCGCCCGCCAGCGCAGGCCCGGGGCGGGCCGGTAGCGCTCCTCCCGGTACCAGTCCCACAGGCCTTCCATGACGCCCAGCACCAGGCTGGGGCCGAGGACGTCCAGCCACTCGAAGGGGCCCCTTGGATGGTTGGCCCCGAGGCGCAGGGCGTCGTCGATGCCGGCGGGTTTGGCGACCCCGTCGTCGGCGGCGAAGCAGGCCTCGTTGACCAGCATCGACAGCAGCCGGGCGGCGATGCCCCCGCCACCTCGCAGGCCGAGCCGTTCGGCCACCGCCGCCGTCTCGTCCCGCCCCGGCGGCAGCGCCTGGCCGCTGACCTCGACCGGGCCGATCCCCTCGGTGGGAGCGAGGCGCTGGCCGTCCTCGTCGTAGCCGTAGAAGCCCCGGCTCGTCTTGCGGCCGTGGAGGCCGGCGTCCACCAGGCGGGCCTGGATGGGGTGGGGCCGGTAGCGGGCCTCGTAGAACGTCGCCTCCCACACCGTGCGGGTGACGGCTAGGTTGACGTCCACGCCGATGAGGTCCATCAGCTCGAAGGGGCCCATCCGGAAGCCCAGCGCCCGCACGGCGTCGTCGATGACGTCGACGTCGGCCACGCCCTCGCCCAGCATCCGCAGGGACTCGCCGTAGAACGGGCGGGCCACCCGGTTGACGATGAAGCCGGGCGTGTCCGACGCCCGCACCGGGGTCTTGTCCATGCGCCGGGCCAGGGCCTCGGCCGCCACCAGGGCCGGTTCGCCGCTGCGGGCGCCGGCGATGACCTCCACCAGGCGCATGATCGGCGCCGGGTTGAAGAAGTGCATCCCCACCACCCGGGTCGGGTCGGCCACCACCGACTGGAGGGTGGTGACCGACAGCGACGAGGTGTTGGAGGCGAGCACTGTGGGGGCGGGGCAGGCGGCATCCAGGCGCCGGAAGAGTTCCTCCTTCAGGGCCCGATCCTCGGGAGCGGCCTCGATGACCACGGCCGAGCCGGCCAGGTCCTCGAG
>JBOGFE010000368.1:0-3593 GCA_050741935.1 Acidimicrobiia bacterium
TCCGTGTGGAGGCCGGGGTCGTGGAGACGCATCCGATCGCCGGAACACGGTTCCGGGGCCTGACGCCGGAGAAGGACAAGGCCTTGGAGGACGAGCTGCTGTCCAACGAGAAGGAGCGGGCCGAGCACGTGATGCTGGTCGACCTGGCCCGCAACGACGTGGGCCGGGTGGTGCGCTACGGCACCGAGCGGGTCGACGAGCTCATGACGCTGGAGCGCTACAGCCACGTCATGCACCTCACCAGCCAGGTGTCGGGGGACCTGCGGCCCGGCCAAGGGCCCGTCGACGTGCTGCGGGCCACGTTCCCGGCCGGGACCGTCTCGGGTGCCCCCAAGGTCCGGGCCATGGAGATCATCGACGAGCTCGAGCCGGTCAAGCGGGGTCCCTACGCCGGCGTGGTCGGCTACGTGGACTTCTCCGGCAACCTCGACACCGCCATCGCCATCCGCACCATGGTGATGGGGAACGACCGGGCCTCCGGGGATGGGGGTGTCCCCCGGGCCTCGGTGTCGGCCGGGGCCGGGATCGTGGCCGACTCCGATCCCGCCCAGGAGGACCTGGAGTGCCGCAACAAGGCCCGGGCCGTCCTCGCCTCGGTGGAGGCCGCCCGCCATCTCGGGGCCCGGCCCCAGCCCACGGAGGCGTGGTGACGGACACCACGGACGCCGCCGCCGGCTACCAGGCCCTCGTCGAGGGGGCCGGGCTGGTGGACGGCTCGGACCGCGGCTCGGTGCTGGTGACCGGACCCGACGCCCGGTCCTTCCTCCACAGCCTCCTGTCGCAGGACGTGGCCGGGCTCGGCCCCGGGGAGGGTGCCCACGCCCTGTTGCTCCAGCCCCAGGGCAAGCTGGACTGCGACCTGCGCCTGCTGGTCATCGGGCCCGAGGAGGTCCGCCTCGACTGCGACCCGGGCCGGGGCGCCCCGCTGGCCGCCTCCCTGTGCCGCTTCAAGCTCCGGGTGAAGGCGGACGTGGCCGACACGACCGGATCGTGGGGGACCCTGATCCTGCGGGGGCCCCGGGCCCTGGAGGTGGCGGAGGCCGCCGCCGGCGTGAGCGTCCCCGGGACCCGGCACCAGCACGTCGCCTGGCCCGGCGGCGGTCTGCGGCTGGTGCGGGCCGACTGGCCGGGCGGCTGGCTCGGGGTCGACGTGGTCGGCCCGGCGGAGGGGCTGGGCCGGGCCGGCGACGCCCTGGTCGCGGCCGGCGCCGTCCGGGCCGGGTCCGGGGCCTACGAAGCGGCCCGGGTGCTGGCCGGCGTGCCCCGCCAGGGGGTGGACATCGACGAGCGCACCATCCCCCAGGAGGCCTTCCTCGAGCAGGATGCGGTGTCGTTCACCAAGGGGTGCTTCCTCGGCCAGGAGCTGGTGTGCCGCATCGACACCCGGGGCCACGTGAACCGCTACCTCCGCGCTTTTTCTCTGCCGGATGACACCACTCCGCCGCCGGGAGCGGGCATCGTGGTGGGAGACAAGGAGGTCGGCATCCTGACCACGGTGGCGAGATCGGCAGCGGGCACCCGGGCGCTGGGTTACCTGCGGCGCGAGGTCGAGGTCCCGGCCCAGGTGCTGGTGCGCTGGGAGGGCGGCGAGGTGACCGCCCGGGCCGACGCCCTGCCGGAGTGGCAGTGACGGGGTTGCGCTCCGTCATCGGCGCCGGGCTCGCCGCCTGCCTGCTGGTCGGGGCCGCCTGCTCGTCGGAGGACGGCCAGGAGCTTCCCGCCCCGGCGTCGTCGTCGACCACGACCAGCACCCAACCGGTCGACTTCTCCGAGGTCGCCCTGGCGCCCATCCCCGCCGGCAAATCGCCTCCCATCACCCGGCCTCCGGGACCGGGGAAGGCATCCATCGCCGGGAAGGTGCTCGACGACAAGGGCACACCCGTCCCCGGGGCCCTGATCCGGGCCGCCTACTACTTCGACCCGGCCAAGCCCGAGGTCATCGAGGCGTTGTCGGGGCCCGACGGCGGCTACCGCTTCGACAGGCTCTACGGCGGCCGGTGGCGCATCCGGGCGTGGCTGCCGCCGCTGCTGGCCACCCTGGAGCAGCCCTCCTTCTTCCTCGGCGCCACCGAGCAGAAGGTGCTCGACCTCAAGGTGAAGGCCGTCCCCGACATGGACGTGACGTCCAAGATGGCTCCCGACCCGCCGCTGGTGGGCTGGCTGGCCGAGCTGGCGGTGCTGGTCGTGACCCAGACGGTGGACGCCGAAGGCAAGGTTGAGCGCCTCCCGGTCAGCGGGGCCGACGTCACGCTGGCGATCTCCGACAGCTGGTCGGTGTCCGGCACCGCCAAGGAGGTGAGCGATGTCGACGGCACCGCCCGGTGGACGATGAGCTGCGGCGGGGAAGGCGTCCATACCGCTTCGGTGATCGTGTATGGCCGGGAGTTCCCCGTCACCCTGCCGTCGTGCCTGTCGCCGGCTTCGACCACCACCACCTCTACGACGGTGCCGTCGTCCTCGACGAGCTCGACGAAGCCGAAGGCGAAGACGACGACGACGACCCGCCGGACGACCAGCTCGACCCGCTCGGGGGTCCAGCCCCGCTGACGGTGACGTTGAAGCGGGTCCGCCCCTCGGGGGTGCGGCCCGCCGTCGCCGTACCCCCCATGGCTTCCGCCAGCTGGGCGACGATGGCCAGGCCGAGGCCGGTCCCCACCTTCCGGCCGGGGGTGCCGGTGTCCGGCGACCGGGCCGACCGGGAGGTGTAGAGCCGCTCGAAGACGTGGGGCAGGTCGGCGGCGTCGACGCCCGGGCCGTCGTCGACCACCGAGACCACGAAGCCCCCGGGGACGGGGGCGACGCCCACCTCGACCGTGGTGGCGGCGTACTTGAGGGCGTTCTCCACCAGGTTGGCCACCATCTGGGCCAGGCGCTGCGGGTCGAGGGTGGCGGGGACGGGCGCCGGCGCAATGGTGACCAGACCCAGGCCGGCGTCGGTGGCGGCGGGCTGGAGGGCCTCGACGGCCCCGGCGACCACGGCGGCGGCGTCCACCGCCTGGGGATGGAGGGAGAACTCCCGGGCGTCGAGGCGGGCCAGGTCGAGCAGGTCGGCCACCAGCCGCTCCAGGCGGCGGGCCTCGGCGCCGATGATGGTGGCCGCCCGCCGGCGGGTCTCGTCGTCGTCGGCCGTTCCTTCGGCCACGGCCTCGGCGTAGCCCCGGATGGACGTGAGCGGGGTGCGCAGGTCGTGGGACACGCTCATGAGGAAGGCCCGCTCCAGGCCGGCGGACCGCTCCAGCTCGGCGGCCATGGCGTCGATGGCGCCCGCGAGGCGGGTCAGCTCGTCGTCGGCGCCGGCGAGGGCGCCGACGCGGGCGGCCAGGTCACCGCCGGCGATGGCCCGGGTGGTGTGCTCCATGGCCTGAAGGGGCTGGGTGAGCCGGCGGGCCAGCCAGA
The DNA here is from genome assembly GCA_050741935.1 of Acidimicrobiia bacterium. Lineage (GTDB taxonomy): Bacteria > Actinomycetota > Acidimicrobiia > IMCC26256 > BP-133 > CAWBJP01. The sequence continues at coordinate 3,397 of JBOGFE010000368.1, forward strand.
CGGCCACCGCCGCCGCCACCGCCGCGGCCACGCCGGCGGCGAAGAGGAGGAAGGGTCCGCTCCGGCCCAGGGGGAGGAGGCCCACGTCCCGGGTGAGGACGGCCACCGGCCGCAGATCGCCGCCGGCCAGAGGGGCCAGCGGATGGGCCACGAACACCAGCCGGCCCCGGCCGCCGGTCTGGGTGGCGCCCGCCCAC